>JALZJW010000176.1 GCA_030859565.1 Pseudomonadota bacterium | reverse complement strand
GCCCAGATGCGCGAAGCCGCGGAGCGAGTCGCGAGACATATCAGGTAGATAGGCGAGCGACGAGCGAGCACGCGACAAAGCAGATGGGCTGCGCAGTAACTTTTGCAGAGCTTCCTTATCATTACCCAAGGTAGAATTGGGACATAACACAGTCTTCTCCGACTTCCACCGTTAGTATTTTTCCCCCAGGGAATCTGCCGCCCGGTTAGCCAAGTTCGCATAGAAGGGTTTTTCGGGCGCGCCAAAGTATCACTATTCGCACTTAACTTAAGCTGTTTCGGCGGTGTCACTTGGCATTTATTAAGGGGACAGGCGAACTAAAAGGTCTCTACCTCGCATTACTCGTCACTTTCATCGGACTATTGTTGAGCTGGGCGCCGTATGGTTTAGACGTAGAGGAGCGATACGGTTTAGCGTGGCTCTTCTGGGCCCGGGGGCCAAAAGGGGCACCGCCGGAGATCGTGATAATCGCTGCGGACCGCCGCAGTGCTAAGAAAAGTGGATGGCCCGAGAAGCTCGACCAATGGCCACGCACCTTACACGCCCAGCTTATCCGAGATCTCTCCAAAGCGTGCGCTCAGGTGATCGTATACGATATGTTTTTCGGCGCCCCCCGTTCATCCGGCGAAGACCGGGTGTTTGCTGAAGCCATACATAACGCGGGCAACGTCATCCTGGTTGGCCACTTGGGGATCATGGAGGATGAGCTTCTACCAAGCGTACCCCAAGCAAACATCCAGATGACTTATTTTCCAGTACCCGTGCTCGCGGAAGCAGCGGCCGGCGTTGCCCCGTTTCCATTACCCAATGCACCTGTAGGAGTGACGGGACTTTGGGTCTTCAAGACGAGTGCGGGTGATATCGCGACACTTCCTACGCTCGCGTTTCAGCTCTATGCACTAGACGCCTACGAGGATTTTCTTCGGCTTTTAACGAAGCTCAGTCCGGAACAAGCTGCAAGACTCCCTGCAAGTAAGAACCAAGTCATTGCGTCTAAAGGTATCACGCATCTTGTCCTTCGTTTACGCGAGCTTTTCAAGATAGAACCAGAGATAGGTAACAAAATGCTGACGGAGCTCGACAAAGTCAGGCACTTTCAATTAACACAATCAACGAAGCAGACCATTAAAGCGCTTATTCATCTATATCAAAGTGACGATTGGCGATATCTCAACTTTTATGGTCCGCCGCGCAGCGTCACAACCATCAACTACCCAGAGGCCGTGCGGCTCGCCGGATTGGTTAATAACTGCAATGAGGAGAATTCCTTTCGTGGCAAATTGATTTTTATTGGAATGGCCGAAACATCACCTGTAGAGCAGAAAGACAAAGATATTTTTGAAACCGTATATTCAGACCCGAGCGGAGTCAAACTGAGCGGGGTCGAGATTGCGGCAACCGCTGTTGGAAACTTTATAGAAGACAGGCCCGTGCGGCGACTCGCGTATCCGGCGAGTTTTGGGATCATTATCGGTTGGGGATTTCTCGTCAGCGTCGGGTGGCGCTCGTATAGCACCGCGTTTGCACTTGGGATCACCCTCGGCTTTGGACTAGGCTACTTGAGCATAGTATTGTACGTTTTTACAGCCGCTGGGATATGGTTGCCCATGGTCGTGCCGCTCGTTCAACTACTCTTTGGGAGCACGCTCGCCGTGGCGCGTAACCGTAAGGATCTAGAACAACGCGTAGCGGCGATCCGATCATCGTTAATTGAGTGGCTGCCGCCCAACGCGATTGAAGAAATCGTGCAATCGCCTGAAATCGTGCACAAGGCCCGCGGCTTGGTTTACGGGACCTGCATGCACACCGATGTTGAGGGGTTTACGTCCATCTCCGAAGGTCTGGACCCGATCAGGCTCAGTGCAATGATGAGCGATTATTTTAAAACGATCGGCCAACCGGTAACCCGACGCCAGGGTTTGGTATCAGACCAAACGGGTGATGCGATGCTGGCGATTTGGGCCGCGGCGAAACCGGATATCTATCTTCGACAGCAAGCATGCGAAGGAGCGCTGGATATTTGTGAAGCGCTTGCGTCTTTCCAAAGAGAACCGGAATATCCAGCTCTCGCCACCAGAATTGGGTTGCACGCCGGTCGAATCGCCGTGGGAGGGCTCCGGATCGGAACCACGCAGCACTATCGCAGCTTTGGCGTCATCGTGAACACGTCGCAACGCATCCAAAGTCTTAACAAGCTATTGCGCACGCGGATCCTCGCATCCAAGGATGTGGTAGACGGTTTATCAGGTTTATTGATACGGCCCGTCGGCGGTTTTGTCTTTGCCGGATTGACGCTACCCCTAGACATTTACGAACTGCTCGGACGCAAAGCAGAGCTTTTGAATACACCTCGCAGTGGTGATGTCGTATGGCTTTGCGCCGCATTCGCCGATGCGCTCGACGCCTATAAAGACGGGCAATGGCAAACGAGCATTGAGCAATTACTGGAGATCCTAGAAGTATTTCCTGAGGATGGGCCGGCGCATTTCTACCTCCGGCAATGCGAATTCTATAAACACCATCCGCGCTCCGGAGTGTGGGACCCGGTGATCCGACGATAGCTGCTACCGTGAACCGGAGACCGGCCAGTACCCTAAGTGCGGTTACAATGCTGCATTGGATGGCGTGTGAACGGCGTGCTATAGTTGATGGAGGGAGCAGGGGCGCACACAGGTCTCCAGGATCGCCTCCTTACAAGGGATGCGCTGCGACGACAAATGCGGCAAGACAGTTTACGAGTTGCTGATTGGGCCAGGCTACTGCTAGCGTTGATAGTGCTGGCGATACTTACACATATTGCGCGCGCCGAGGCCGCTGACGCGCCGGGCTGCACGCCTTGGATAGCGAAGGCGGTCGGAATTCAGGGACAGGTTGAAACCCGCCGCGCTGACGAGACGCGCTGGCGGCCGGTCCGCTTGGAACAGACGTTTTGCGGTGGCGACATGATCCGCGTCGCCGAGCGCAGCCGTGCCGCGATTCTACTGCGGCCGGAGGAGACAACCCTGCGGCTCGATGAGCGGAGCGCGATGACGATCCCCATGGTGGAACCGAAGATTCCTAGATGGTTAGAGCTGCTACGGGGTGCGGCCAATTTTCTGAGCCGTACCCCAATATCGCTGAAGATACGCACGCCATTCCTCAACGCCCACATCGAGGGAACCGAGTTCCTAGTCCGGGTTGATGAAGACGAAGCCGCGATCCTCGTCTTTGCAGGTACGGTGCTTGCCGAGAACCGTGCCGGGCGCGTCCGGCTTCAGAGCGGGCAGCAGGCCATCGCCAAAGCCGGTCAAGCCCCGCAGCGGTCATTAGTGCTACGCCCGCGAGACGCGGTCGAGTGGGCGCTCTATTACCCGCCCATCATCGATTTCCGCAGTGAGCCCTATGGCGGCGATGCACCTGCTCTCCGCGCAGCGCTTTCGCTGTATCGTAAGGGCAAGCTGCTGAAGACTTTGGCAAGACTAGACGAGGTGCCCGCCGATCGGCGAGATGCGCGCTATTTCGATCTCCGCGCCGCGCTGCTCCTCTCGGTGGGCCGTGTCGAGGAGGCCCGATCGGACATCGCGCAAGCGCTCCGTCTCAATCGCGCCGATGCAACGGCGATTGCCTTGCGATCGGTGATCGCATTGGTGAAGAGCCAGAAACGAAAAGCGCTGCGACTCGCCCGGCAAGCCGTTGCGCGCGAGCCCCAATCCCCGGTGCCTCACATCGCCCTGTCCTATGCGCAGCAGGCGAGCTTCGATATCGAAGCTGCCTTAGAGAGCTCGGAGCAGGCCACTCAGCTCGCCCCGGATAACGGTCTGGCTTGGGCGCGCATCGCGGAGCTTGAGTTGTCACTGGGCCGACGCGGCCGCGCCCTGAAGGCGGCGGAGAAGGCCGTGGCCCTCGATCCGATGCTCGCCAGGACCCAGACCGTGCTCGGTTTTGTGGCGCTCGCGAAGATCCAGCTCGAGGATGCGCAAGCGAGCTTCGAGAAGGCCATTCGATTCGATTCGGCCGACCCACTCCCAAGGTTGGGGCTAGGCTTGGTTCAGATCCGTCAGGGTGAGCTGGCTGAAGGGACAGAGTCGATCGCGATCGCTGCGAGCCATGATCCCAATCAATCGCTCATCAGAAGCTACTTGGGCAAGGCCTACTACGAACAGAAGCGCGATGAGTGGGCGCGCAGTGAATTCGATACCGCCAAGGAACTCGATCCCAAAGACCCCACGCCGTGGTTTTACCAAGCGATCTCCGAACAAACCACGAATCGACCCGTCGAGGCCTTGCAAAATCTACAGAAATCGATTGCCCTCAACGACAATCGCGCCGTCTACCGATCCCGTCTGCTGCTCGACGACGATCGGGCCACGCGCAACACGAGCCTGGGTCGGATCTATACGGACCTGGGCTTTGAGCAACTAGCGGTAAATGAAGCGTCAAAATCCTTGAGCATCGATCCCGCGAACCACTCCGCCCATCGCTTTCTCTCCGATACCTATGTAGGTTTCCCGCGCCAAGCGATCGCCCAGGGCAGCGAGCTTCTTCAGGCACAGCTATTACAACCCCTCAATAGCAATCCAGTGCGACCGAGCCGCACCGAATCCGAACTCAACATTGTGGGTGGTCCAGGTCCGGCAGATATAGGATTCAACGAGTTTACACCGCTCTTCGAGCGTAACCGGGTGCGGGGTTTAACATCGGTTTTCGGCGGCAACAACGGTACCTGGGGTGATGAGGTGGTGTTGTCGGGCCTGTACGATCGTATTGCCTTCAGTTTGGGCCAGTTTCATTCGGATACCGATGGTTTCCGGGAGAACAACGACGCCGAGAATAATTTTTACGATGCGTTCGCGCAGGTCGCACTGACCCCGAGCCTCGATTTCCAAGCGGAGTATCGGCGGGGGGAGAACGAGCAAGGAGATCTTTCATTAAGTTTTATTCCTCGGGACAACGTTTCGATACGTACCAAAACTAATCAAGATACGGGCCGGCTAGGGGCTCATGGAGTCTTTCGCCCCAATCGGATCTCATCGTGTCCGGGATATACAGCGAACTCAATAAAGAGCGGAAAATATTCTTTGAAGACTTCGGTGATAGATTTGATAGCGAGGAGAGGGGTTTCCAGGTCGATGCGCAGTATCTTTTCAGGACGAGCAACTTTAACCTTGTCACAGGAGTTGGCGTATATAAGACCGACGTTGAAAGGAGCGCACCCACCTTTGGAGGCGACTCGTTTACTCGTGACCAATATACTGCCTATATATACGGCAATATACGGTGGCCTAAGAACCTTATCTGGACCATCGGCGGGAGCTACGATTCTTTTGAACAGTTTGACACCAACGTCGTCGATGACGTCCATCCCAAACTGGGACTCCAATGGAACCTAACGGACGACCTACGATTGCGGCTGGCATATATAGAGACGGTTAAGCGTGCACTTCTAGTCGACCAGACCATAGAGCCAACGCAGGTGGCGGCTTTTAATCAGTTTTTTGATGACCAGCAGGGAACACGAGCGAAACGCTACGGTATCGGTATCGATGCGCGGTTTGCTCAAACTGTTTACGGCGGCCTGGAAGCCTCAAACCGAGACTTGGTGGTCCCGCTTAACTTCTTTAACAGCGATGAAATATTTGAAGACGAGTGGCGCGAACAATTCTATCGCGCTTACCTATACTGGACTCCCTTCCGTGAATGGGTGGCAACCGCAGAATTCCGTTGGGAAAGGTTTAAGATAGAGGAGGAAGCAATCTCTTTCGTGAATCGCCCGACCCGCGTCGATACGAGGACGGTCCCTTTTACCCTAAGTTACTTCAACCCTGGAGGTTTTTTTGCGAGGTTCGGGATGGCTTATGTCCGTCAACAAATAGACGAGCGTGCATTCGATTTCAGCCGGTTTGAAGCAGTAGAATTTGACGACACTGAGAACTTCGTCGTACTGAACGCCGCCATCGGTTATCGACTTCCGAAGCGCTGGGGCATCGTAACGCTCGGCGCTACTAATTTACTCGACGAAGAATTTAAATTTCAGGACGATAGCTTTCGCACCTTGACGGCCGCTAATGTCGATGGCACTACCAGGGCGATCCCAGGTCTTCGAAGCAACGTTAATTTTCTTCCTGACCGAATGCTGTTCGCGGCTATTACACTGAGTTTTTAGCTAGGCAGTCCGGAAGCAGCGGAGAGGGATAAGTGATCCCTAACGTTGCATAAATTTTCGTTATTTACTGATCTCAGGCGGCTTTCAAGGTCTCCAGGTAATGCAACAGCTCGTCGCGGACGGCCGGGTTTACGGAGAGGCTAAGAGTGAGCTGGC
>JALZJW010000175.1 GCA_030859565.1 Pseudomonadota bacterium | reverse complement strand
ATCGTTAACGCCGCCGTCAACGTCGTCTTCCCATGATCCACATGCCCTATCGTCCCTACATTCACATGCGGCTTCGTTCGCTGAAATTTCTCCTTGGACATAACTCAGTTCTCCGCTTTCGTTCGTCTCACCGCTCGACTTCTCTTCCCCTAGAACTGGAGCCCATAACCGGATTCGAACCGGTGACCTCTTCCTTACCAAGGAAGTGCTCTACCGACTGAGCTATATGGGCGTCAACCTGGAGCGGGTGATGGGAATCGAACCCATGTCATCAGCTTGGAAGGCTGAGGTTCTACCGTTGAACTACACCCGCTTCTCGCCCGGCCTTCGCTACCGGCTACTGCCTGGTGGAGGGGGTAGGATTCGAACCTACGAAGGCATGAGCCAGCAGATTTACAGTCTGCCCCCGTTGGCCGCTTGGGTACCCCTCCGAAGTCTAAAGCGATCAATTTTCAAAAATAAATGCACCAATGTCAATAAAGAGCCGCAGTTCATGCTCCACCCGAGCATCCATCCGTCGTCGATCTTCCATGCCGAGGCCGTAAAACCCGCCCGCTCACCCCATCGCGGATCTCGCTCACGCCCGCCTCGTCCCCGATCCGTCCGGATACAACGTAATCAATCGCTCCATTGAAATATGCCCGCACCCGCGCGGGATCCCGGGCTGGAACACAGCCGGCGGGATTGGCGCTGGTCGAAACCAGGACCCCCACGCGCTGACATAACGCCGCCGCGATCGGATGCCCCGTTACCCGCACTGCAAGGTAACGCCGGGCACCGGTCAACCACGACGGGACGGATGATCGCGCCGGCACTACCCACGTGACTGGGCCGGGCCAAGTGCGGTCGATTTCCTCGCGCCTCACCGCATTCGGAAAACATACAAGACGTTCTATCGCCGGTAGCGTCGCGGCAATCACGATCACGCCCTTCTTGACGCTCCGCCTTTTAAGCATTAAGAGCCTGGAAACAGCGCGGTAATTGAACGGATCGCACCCGAGCCCGAACACGGCCTCGGTCGGATAAGCAATGATGCCGCCGGCTACGATTACACGCGCGGCGCGCTCGAGATGCCACGCTTGAAGCACTAGCCGGCGCGTTTCGTGACTGCTAGGTTTTTTTGCCTGATCGCTTCCACGGTCGCCGAGCGTTCCGCCCGCAAGCGTTCCGCGATTTCCGGGTCTTGCAGCGCCAAGATCTCGGCCGCGAGATAGCCGGCGTTCTTCGCACCGGCTGGACCGATGGCAACGCACGCCACCGGCACACCACCCGGCATTTGCACCGTCGATAGCAGGGCATCGAGCCCATTCAGAGGCCCTCCCGCCATGGGCACGCCGATCACCGGCTTGACCGTCAGCGCCGCCACCGCCCCCGCCAGATGCGCGGCCAGCCCAGCGGCGGCAACAAAAACCGCGGCCCCGCGCTCCTCGGCCTGCTCGACATAGGCGCGGGTCTCGGCCGGCGTCCGGTGCGCGGACGCGATTCTCACCTCGACGCGGATCCCCAAGCACCGTAACACCTCTAGCGTGGATTCCATCACCGGAAGGTCGGAATCCGATCCGACCAAAACGGCTACGAACGGGACTGTCATAAGGCCATAAATCCTTGGTTCCGAGGCTCAAGCAGGCGCAGCTTGGCGCGCATGTCACGAATAGACGCAGTCGGAGGCACCTCGATTAAGATACCGCGGACAGGCTTGCCGGTTCGACCCACGGCTCCTTAAATCCACATCCCGTTCGTGGGCAGACGCGCAAGCTGCCCTCGCGCTTGGTGGTTTTCGTCATCGTGACCGCCCAATGACACTTTGGGCAGGGTTGGCTCAAGGGCTCGTTCCAGATCGCGTAACGGCAGTTCGGGTAGGTGGAACAGGAATAAAAAACCTTCCCGCGCTTAGAGCGGCGCAGCACGAGACACCCGCTACGGCACTCGGGACAGGTGACGCCGGTGTCCGCCGGTTTCTCCACCGCCTCGATATACCGGCATTTCGGATAGCTACCACAGCCGATAAATTTACCGTATCGCCCCTCGCGCAATAATAGCGGCGAACCGCACTCGGGACAATGCCGGTCAGCGACGATCTGGGCGACCGGGGTAGCTTGGCCTTGCCCGTCCACACTCCGGGTATAGTCACAGTCGGGGTACCCCGTGCAGCCGACAAAGCTGCCGCGCCGCCCCAAGCGCGTCGCCAAGGGCTTGCCGCACTGAGGACACTGCTCTTCGAGCAGCTTCTGGGTGGCGTCGCGGCGGGTGACCGTCTCGGCTTTGTTATCGACCAGCCCCTTGAATGGCGTCCAAAAACGCTCGAGCACCGGCGTCCACTCCTTTTCGCCTCGGGACACCGCATCGAGCTCGTCTTCGAGCCGCGCGGTGAAACCATAATCGACATAGTCGGTAAAATGCTCGGTCAGGAACCTGCTCACAATCCTGCCGACGTCAGTGGGTTTGAAGCGCTTGCTTTCCAAGGTCGCATACTCGCGCTGTTGCAGCGTCGAGATAATCGCGGCGTAGGTCGAAGGGCGGCCGATGCCGTGCTCCTCGAGCGACCGCACCAGACTCGCTTCGGTGTAGCGCGGGGGCGGTTCAGTGAAATGCTGGGTCGCCGTGATGTCCGCGAGCTGCACCCGCTCACCCGCTTTCATCGCCGGTAAGACGCCCTCGTCGCTGTCGTTCTTTCCGTCATCCTTGCCTTCCAGATACACGGCCATGAACCCCGGCTCCACCACCGTTGAGCCCGTCGCCCGGAACGCGGCACCTGTCCCGCACGTTAGATCCACGGCGACCGTGTCGATGATGGCATCGATCATCTGACAGGCCAGCGTACGCTTCCAAATGAGATCGTATAAGCGGTATTGCTCCTCGCTCAAGTGAGGCCTCAATTCCTCGGGGGTTCGTTGGATCGCGGTGGGCCGGATCGCTTCGTGAGCTTCCTGAGCATTCTTCGCCTGGGTCTTAAAGCGCCGCGCTTGAGCCGGCGCTTGCCCGGCGCCGAAACGCGCCTTGATGAAATCCCTGATTTCCTCCAGCGCCTCGCCGGCGAGACTCACCGAATCGGTGCGCATATAGGTTATAAGACCGGCCGATCCGCCGCCGATATCGATCCCTTCGTAGAGTTGCTGCGCGATCCGCATCGTGCGTTGTGTGGTAAACCCGAGCTTGCGCGCGCCTTCCTGCTGTAAGGTCGAGGTGATGAAGGGAGACGGGGGGAGCCGTTTACGCTGTTTCTTCTCGACCTCGCCAACGGTGAGCCACCCTTGAGCAAGGGTAAGTAAATCTTGCCGGATAGCTTCCGCCTCCGCGCTCGTAACGATGCTGAACTGCTTGAGCTTCTCGCCTTGATAAACGGCCAACCGGGCGCCGAATGCTTGTGCTTGCTGCCTGGCCTGCGCCTCCACGGTCCAATATTCGCGCGACTCGAAGGCTTCGATCTCCCCTTCACGCTCCACGATCATGCGCAGAGCGGGACTCTGCACCCGCCCGGCGGACAAGCCCCGCCGGATCTTCCGCCACAGCAGCGGCGAAAGGTTGAACCCGACTAAATAATCCAACGCCCGGCGCGCTTGCTGCGCATTGACCAAATCGACCGACAACACCCTCGGGCTGCGGATGGCCTCCTCAATGGCGCGCTTGGTGATCTCGTGAAAGATGACCCGGTATACCGGTTTGTTATCCAAAACCTCCCGCTCCTTCAGGATCTCCACCAAATGCCAGGAAATCGCCTCACCTTCGCGATCCAGGTCGGTCGCTAGATAGAGCGCATCCGACTTACGCATGGTCTCGGCGATCGCATTAACGTGTTTAACGTTTTTTTCTATGATCTCATAGCGCATGGCAAACCCATGCTCGGTGTCCACGGCGCCTTCCTTGGGCTTAAGATCGCGCACGTGCCCATAGGATGCGAGCACGCGAAAATCCGTGCCGAGGTAGCGGCCAATCGTTTTGGCCTTGGCCGGAGATTCGACGATTAATAAATTCTTCGGCATGCGCTGAATATTTAAGCGTTCGAGACTAGCTTAGACGAGGTTGGCTCAAAGCGGCTTCGCCCGCGAGCGCGTCGAACGGTGCGGACAGGGTGACGCCGCCGGTTAATACCGCCGGGATAGCCGCTGTTCAAAAAAGCAATCTACTTCTGCCGCACGTACACTCCGCATGCTTCCGCACCCACGTATCCGCGTAATTCCAGTATCAAGAGCATGGACGACACGGCGCTCGCGGTCAATCCGCTGCGTTCGACCAAGCTATCGACCGAGACAGGATCCCCACCCATACAATGTAGCAAACTCTGATAATCGGGATCGAGTGCCTCGCTCGCCTCATGGGGTGCTTGCGGGAGGCTGGACACCGGCGCTGGAGGTGGAAGCACACAGTTCAGCTCCTCCAGGATGTCCGCGACGCTGGTGACGAGTTTTGCGCCCTGCTGAATTAGCCCATGGCACCCCTGCGCGAGCGGATTGTGGATGGAGCCGGGGAGCGCGAATACCTCTCGTCCTTGTTCGATCGCACAGCGCGCGGTGATCAACGATCCGCTACGCAGGGCCGCTTCGACGACCACCACCCCAAGACAGAGCCCGCTGATCAGGCGATTGCGGCGCGGGAAATTGCGTGCGATCGCCGGGGTGCCGAGAGGCAACTCCGAGACAATCGCGCCTCCCGAGGCCTGGATGTCGAGCGCCAGGGCGCGATTGCTCGCCGGGTAGATCAGGTCGATCCCGGTACCGCTGACCGCAATCGTCGCGCCCCTTGCCGCCAACGCACCGCGGTGCGCCACGGCATCGATGCCGAGGGCCAGCCCACTGGTGATGACCCATCCGGCGAGCACAAGCTGGCGGCTGAATTCGAGGGCCGTTTGCTCGCCGGCGGCGGTCGGGTGACGGCTTCCGACCACGGCGATCTGCGGCCTCGCGAGGATCCCCGGTTCCCCTATGACATAGAGCAGCGGCGGCGGGTCGGAGAGCGTGCGCAGGAGCGGCGGGTAGGCTTCCTCACTCCAAAGAATCAGCTGATGCTTATCCTCACGTAACCACCGCACGGCCGCGGTGACGGCCTGCCAATCCGGGGCTTTGATAAACGCGAGGGTTTCGCTCCCGAGACCGTGGCGTTCAAGTTCCATCGATCTGGCCGCGAAGACAGCTTCCGCGCTCCCATAGCGCACGAGTAGATCAAAAAATGCCTTGGGCCCGATGCCCGGCGCACGGTGCAAGGCAATCCAATGCGCCCGCTCATCCCGCGTGTCGTCGAGGCTCATAGCGTACCAAGCTTATCACCACTGCAGCTTGGAGCGCTGGGCGAGCACCGCTCCAAGCGCTTAAGGATTGCTTACCGTATCATAGCGGTACACGGAGCGATCGGCGTTCATAACCAGCGCGTAGCTGACGTTCGGGAAGGCGCGGAACACCATCAGCTCCCCGATGCGTTCGTGCGGGAGTTCGACTTCCCGGCTTAATCCCCCGCCATAGCTTGCACCCGATGCACTTCCCGCCACATCGTCGCGGACGATCACCCCGCTACGGAAGATCGCTAATACATGCCCGGGCTCGAGTCCGGCCTGCACGCCCCGATTGATCACCACGACTTGCTGCGGCCCGACCTGGGACACGGCATCCATGATCGATATGATCGATCCGGCAACGTCCCCGTCCGGCGCATGCGGAACGAACTCCGGATAATGGCCTTTTGCTTCCGGGATCAGCCGATCGCCCGCCAAAACCTCCCGTTGTGAACTGGTAATCATGGCGGATGCCGGATCTCCCAGCTTGTCGATGACCGCATCGGCGACATGCAGGGCTTCGTACCCTAGAACATCGTCGCCGCTCTCGCCTAGACAATTCGACGCATACCCCTGAGCGACATCCTTGCGGACAGCAACTCGATGATTGGCGTCCTTCACAGCCGGCGGTTCCCGATAAACCTCGCCGCAGCGAACCACCGTGTAGCGCTTGACTTTCTCATCCAATCGACCGCGCACGTAGATGCGATTCCCTACGCCGGTCACCAGATGCTCGTCCTGACTGGAGACGATGTAAGGTGCGTTAGCAAGCTCATCGGCTCCGACCACCTGCGGCCGGCTCAAGAACGGCCAGATGGCATCGAGCGGGATCGCCGGCAGCGCATCATCGTGCTCGGACGCGCGCACCGACGGCGATAATTTGACGTTCCTGCCCCGAGTCCGCCCCAGCATGGGTTTACCGTCTCGGTAGGTTAAATAAAGAATATCGCCCGGATAGATGCGGTGCGGATTCCGCACCTGCGGATTCACCTGCCAAATCTGCGGCCAGAGCCATGGTTTCGTCAAGAAGACCGCCGAAATGTCCCATAAGGTATCGCCGCGTTTCACGACATAGCGGTCGGGGTAGCTC
>JALZJW010000174.1 GCA_030859565.1 Pseudomonadota bacterium | reverse complement strand
AGCTGATACCTAGTTTGAAAACCGGTGGTCTCGCATTAGTCGAATTCGTGATTAATCTGGTGCTCGTGCCGGTGGTGTTGTTTTACGTATTGCGCGACTGGGACCTCATGATTGCGCGTATCGGTGAGACGATTCCAAAACGCGCTCGAGACGAAACCATTTCTATGGCTCGCGACGTCGACAAAGTCCTGGGACAATTTTTACGCGGTCAATCGTCGGTCATGCTGTTGCAAAGCGTTTTTTATGTCACGGGCCTTTGGCTCGTGGGTCTGGACTTTGCGCTGCCAATCGGCATCCTGGCGGGGATGCTCACTTTTGTTCCTTATCTCGGCGCGATCGTCGGGTTCGTGCTCGCGACGCTCGCCGGATTGATTCAATTCCAAAGTTTCGGAGGGTTGGTCCCGGTGTGGATCGTTTTCTTCCTCGGGCAATTACTGGAAGGAATGGTCGTCACACCTTGGTTGGTGGGAGACCGCATCGGGCTGCATCCGGTATTGGTGATTTTTGCGCTGCTCGCTTTTGGCCAGTTGTTCGGGTTTTTCGGTGTGCTGCTGGCGCTGCCCGCGAGTGCGGCGCTCGTGGTTGGGTTTAAGTATTTGCACCAGAAATACACCGAGAGCGCGCTATACAGCGAACCGAAAGAGAATCTCGTCATTTCCCCCCCTCAAGCACCGGAAGGGACGGAAAGAGGCGAAGGGGCGAAAGAGTGAAAGGCGTGAAGGGGTGAGTGTGGAACAGTTGATACTAAAGTTGGCGCCGTTCACTGCACCCATCAGGGAGTCTCGCCGAGGCTCAGGCTCTCAAACCACATCAGGAATCAGGAATCAGTTGAGAAATGGCATTGAATTTCTTATTATGAAACGCAACTGAGCGAATGCATCACCGGACGCCCATCTCACGACCGCATAACGATGGCGTTCAAAAACCATCACTCAAGGAGAAAAAGGATGCCAGCAAAAAAAGCAAGCAAAAAAGCGTCTGCAAGCAAGCAGTCCGCGAGTAAGAAAGGCGGTACTAAGGGCAGCGCTAAAAAGGGTTCAGCCGCTAAAACGCAAATACAGAAAACGGCCGTCAAAGTCCTGGCCGGAGCGGCTGCGGGCGCAGTTCGCGCTATCATAGGTCCGCTCGAAGAGGCTGCGAGTACGAGCGAAGAAGCTGCGGGTCTCAATAAGCAAGGCGGAAACAAGGGCGGGAAGTCTACCGGAAAGCCTGGCGGCAAATCTAGCAAGTAAGCCTTCGGTCGTGGCTCATGGTCGGGTGAGCAACTCCATGATTGGAATTTCGGGGCGGTTTATGCCTTCGTGCGTTCAAGCCCGTCGGGTGATTATGCCCTGAAGCACCGGGCCAGGCTGACGATAAAACCGCCCCAGGGGCTAATTGTCAAATCCATAAAGGAGGCATAAGGCATGGGCGATATTGAAAAGAGAGCAACCGGCGCCAACCCGGATGCGGGCGGCGAAAGCTTTCCCTCGCTGATTGGTCGCCTGAGCGAAGATATAGTCACTCTACTCGACACCAAACTCGGCCTGCTGAAGCTCGAGATCAAAGAAGACGTAAACGCTTATGTGCGCGGGCGCGTCTCTATCGGCGTGGGGGGTATAATCGCAGCCGTCGGGTTCTCGCTGCTGAACGTGGCTATAGCCTTCCTGGTTTCCGCGCTATTCGAAAAGACTCTGCTCAGCCAGCCGGTCAAGTACTCTCTCGGCTTTATTATTACGGGCGTGATCTGTCTGGTTATCGGGGCAGCCGTCGTGATAAGAGCTAAAGACCGATTGGCGAAACAGAACCTCGCGCCCGAAAGGAGCATCGAAGAGCTCGAAAAGGACAAGCGGTGGTTGAAGCGAGAGTCATAAAGGGCATAAGGCCGGCTCGCCTGTTAGCGATAAGCGATTTACAGACTTAAGGGGAAGGTAGTGGCTAAAGAAAGAGACTCACAAGGCGCTCCGGCACTACGAACAGGCGGGAGGAGAGAGCCTGGCAAAGCGCAACTCCAACGCCAAATGGAGGAGGCGCGCGAGTCCATTTCACAGACCGTCGAGGAAATCAAGGGCACTGTCGAAGACCAGTACGAGTCAGTAAAGGAAACCTTCAGTGGGGTGCTCGACTACCGGGAGCAGTTTCAAAAAGACCCTATTGTCTGGAGCGTGGGCGCGCTCTCCGCTGGCTTCGCTCTAGGCTATACTCTCGGCTACGCACACAAGAATATGAAGCCCGCCGGGCGCAAGCGCTCTGAGGTAGCCGCCTTTGCTGACAGCCTCGTTGAGGAACTCTCCACGGTGGGCAATAGCCTCGTCATGCCTTCGATCAACGCGAAGATCAAGCAGTTGTTCGGCTTCGACTTCTCCGACATGTTGGAAGAGATCGGCGGCGCTAAAAAGACACGCGGAAGGAAGAAGCCATCTCGGAAAGGCGGCGCGAAGTCGCAAGGCGCACGAAGAAGGGTTAAAGGTCCCACTGCGCTATGAGCGAGCAACGAGGTGCAAGGAATTTACTCTCGGGCAGCGTTGGTCATTCGGCGGATTATACATCTAAGGATCCCGGCCCTAACGAGCCGGCCGATCCTCTTTTATCTCGTTACCCAGCCTTTCTACGGTCTTCGCCGCCATGCGCGCACCGGCATCGAGGAGGATACGGCCGGCCTTCCAGGCCTGCTCGCGCAGGCGGTTCCAATGATCCTCCCGCTTGAGCTCCCGCAGGCAGCGCAGGTATTTCACCCGTTGCGCGTGATCGAGCTTGCCAAGGATCCCAGGAATCACCCCTTCTTCGATATTGTATATCTGTCCAGGCAGTAGGTTAACCGCGATCACATCGCTCGCATCGATTCCCAGGTCTTCGGCCGTTGCCTCCATGGCCCCTCGGATCGCCTGCTCCTTGGGCCGCTTGGGTTGGGCGATATTGTAGGGCGGGTCCCATTCACGCAGGGGACGGAGCTGGTCGACATGGGTCAGGACGACCAGGAGCGGGGGCGTGATCAAGTCGGTACGGCGCTGAAACAGGGCATTGATATTATCAACTAGCTGCCGGTCCGCCTGTCGCGCGGCGTTGGTGGCCGAGCACACGAGTAGGATCAGGTCGCTGCGCAAGAGTTCGGCCTCTGCGTCATCGAATCCCTGATCTGCCGTCGGCCCGGCATAACCCGCGCTATCGAGGACGATCATCCTTCCGGCTTCATCGCGCTCCAATACGTAGGAGGTGATCCCGGGGGTCAGGGGTAGCACATCGGTCATGGCCCGAAGCTCGCCGAAGAGGGCATTTATGAGGCTGGATTTACCGGCTTTGACCTGGCCCAGCACGAGCAGCCGCAATGGTTCCTCAGCGGGCGGCGCCCGGCGCTCAAGGTCTGTGCGGGAGTACCTCGTTATATATTCATCAGTTGGCCGATCGCTCAAGGTCAAGGCCCCACTGTAAAGCTCGATCGCGTAGTAGGCGACCTGCTTCACATAGCTCTGCAATAACCAGGTCTTGATCTCATCGGCGGGGTATCTCAGGGCCTGGTGCGCGCTCAGGTCGCGCAGCTCGCGCAACACCGCCCCCACGGGATTGATGGCCAGGGAACCCAGCCGGTATACGTCGTAGCACTTGCTCGCGAAGCTCGCGAGACTATGGCCGCGCATCAGGTCGTGGATGGTCAGCATATGACTGAAGGGGATGTTATCGAGGAGTATTCTCAGATCCTTGCTGACCAGCTCGATGATCATGAGGAGATAGGGGATCGCGATCTCGAGCGGCGCATTTTTCGATTTCGGGTGATAATGCCGGGCGACGGCCGTGATCGTCTCTCGGCCCAGCTCGATGAGTCTGGCGGGGTCGTCGAGCGGGTAGTCCGCGAGCGTGAGCTTCTCCGTGATCGCGGTGGCCTTATCCCAGGCGGCGCGGTTGCGGTCCGGCCAGTGGGGGTCTGGTTGCACCTCGGGTTTGTCCGTGAGCGCGACCGTGCGCTTACGGTTCAGCCATACCAGCATCAGCCAGGCGGCCCCAGCCAGGCACACCAGTACCAGCAGCCACTCCAGGATCAACCCCTGTTGCCATAACCACACGAGTCCCAGCGGCAGCAGGGTGATGGCAGGCAGGACGATCACCGCAATCGCCACCAGCCAGCGGGGCGAAAACTTCATCGATGAGCCCGGGTGGTCATGACGGTGCAAGGCCCTGAAGAAAAATAAGCATATTCAAGACCGTAGCGCCTGCACGTAGCGCGCTAGCAATTCCCGCCCCGCCCGCAATTCCTCCGCGTAGATCCGCTCGAACACCGCCTTGTCAGGCACGTGTCCCTGCTTTATCGAGCTGAAATACCAACACAGGGTCTTGCCCAGGGCATAGGTTACGCCAGCGGTGTACACCGAGGCGACCGCGGTCCCGTACGCCGGGATGAACTTGATCAACTCCCTGCCGCCCCAACGCAAGAGATAGCCCAGGCCGAGGGTGCTCGCGATCTCTGCGTAGCGCTGGCGGTCGAGCTCCTGATGATAGATAGAGGCAATGGCCTGCAGCATCTTCGCCTGCAGCGACAATACAAACGGCACGCTGACCATGGGGATCGGAATAGCCTCCAGACCTCCGGCGAGGAAGGCATAGGTCAGGATGTGGGGGTGGGCGGTCCGGGCATAGATGTCGCGGAGTTGTTCCACGTGTTCAGTGCTCTGGAACAGCGCCCGCAACCCCAAAGGCAGGGCGGCCTCGATCGCCGCCCATAGCGAGTCGAGCCCGTAATGGACTGGCGCGTAGCCGTCTTCGGGCAAGGTGAAATCCAGCGCCACAAAAGCCGCCTCGATACCGGCAAACCACTCCCGCTGCTTGAGCAGCGAGCGTGCAAGATCCTCGGGCACGGTCGGCGGCCAGGGAGTGCCGGCATAGGGATAAGGATCGAGATGCGGCGTAGCCCGGTTAGGATAACCTTCATGCAGAGTGGTCTGAACCACGATCACCGGCCACCCAGGGTGTTCCTTCAGGATTGCCCGCAAGGCCTGTAACACCTCCTGTTGCGCGTGATCCATCGCTCTCATCACGACCATCAAGAGATGTGCCTGCTGCCCGAATAAGCGCATGTCCTCGGTCGGGTCGTAATCGACCTCGCCCAGACCCCGGGTGTCCAGGAAGCGGACGAAACAGTGCGTTGTGTCGGGGAAGTCGTAGAGGCGCGCGGTACGCGTGCAGGGTTGGAAGCCGTTGCCGATGACGGCATCGTCGCGGCCCGTGAGTGCCCGGATCAGGGCGCTTTTGCCCGACTGGGCCTTGCCGAGCAGCCAGATCACCGGCTTTGGCAGGGCCTGTTTGACCGCGTCGAGTTTTTCCGCCAGTTTTCTCTCGCTGATCTTGGGCGTGAAGATTGCCGTGCCCAGGGCATCGCGGAACTGTTTGGCTGTTGCCATTGCTGTTTCGTCGAATGTGCCTCGATGCTCGCCAGGGTGGCACTGCGGATCCGCTTTACGCTCAGGGCAGACCACGGGAACCACCACCCAGTGCAACGATAGGAAATCCAGCGCCGTTTGTCGACCAAGATCTAGGGCAGAGGCTATGAACTTCAGTGTTAATCGCTTAGCAACTCCTCGCCCATGCCGATGCCGCGCTTACCCGGCGGGTTTACCGGCGCAAACCAGAATGGGTGAAACCTGCTCAATAGCACACTAGCTGTTTTATAGCACAGTGGCCATTTTACCCAACGTAAGTCTTTGATTTATGGCGCGCCCGGAGGGACTCGAACCCCCGACCCCCTGGTTCGAAGCCGGATGCTCGTTCTCGCACTATAATTATATAAATCATACAGTTATGGTTTTGGAATTGTGACATAAGAAACACTATACGACTATTATGAATCAATAACATAGGAATATTGATAGGCGTTGAATGTCACAGCGAGTTCATTGACCAACTGCTGTTCTGGAACAGGCTCTATCTGGAGCGAAAGCTCTCCTTAGCTTCAAGCACTACTACAACCAATACAGTTGCCACACAGGGTTCACGGGCTCTACGCCGAATCAATGTGGTGGCAAGCCCACCGATGAAAGGCCGCAGCACATTTGAGAAAGGGCTACGAGTACTCCCGACGTTACCAGTGCGGATCGGACCGTTGCTTCGCTGTCGGTTCTATCGACTCAATCACCTTGTCGATTTTGTCCTTCAAACCGCGGTCCGCTGCATTGCTCAGTATTCCGCGAACGCGTCGTCTGGATAACAATATAGCCAACGCTCGCCAGGCTGCGCCGACGCAATCACCGGGTGCCCGCTCGCACTCGCATGCTTTGTCGCATGTCGGTTTGGTGAGTCGTCGCAACAAAGCGTCGCGCCGCAATTCTGACAGGTGCGCAGATGCACCCATCGCGCGCCGATCTCCACGCATTCAGCGCACTCGCGCCGTTGGGCATGTTTGACCGTCGTGATCGCGGGAAGATGAGCGCAGGTTCCGTTCGACATCAGCTCACCTCTCTTTCAAAAATTCGTGTACGAACTGGACCGACATTGAACCTTCGCCAACGGCGGAGGCGACGCGCTTGACTGAGCCTGAACGCACATC
>JALZJW010000173.1 GCA_030859565.1 Pseudomonadota bacterium | reverse complement strand
TGTTGCTGGTGCTGCTTCTGGTAGAGTCGGTAGAGCCGCCCCATGGCATCGTGGCTGCGCTGCTGCTCGCTCGCTTCCACCCATACCCGGCTCGCCCCTTCAAAATACAGCCGCCCAATCACCTGCGACGTCGGTGTATAGATGGTGAGGCACAGCAAGGCGGCCAGCTCGTGCTCGTCGGCGGCGTCGATCTCGGCAAAGTAGTACCGCACACATTCAAGGAGGCGGATCATGGCGTGCCGGTGGTTGTCGAGAAAGTGGGACTCGAGGTCGGCCCTCGCGAGGTCTAGCGTGATCTGTCCGAACAGCTGTATGCCGAACCAGTGCGACTCGGCTACGAAGTTCAGCTCGCTGTCGCCGCTGTCGTGTCGGGCGTGCACGAGCGAGAGGAACTGCAGGAACCGGTACTCGAACCGGTTGGCGATGGCGACTGGCCGTTCGGCGAACCAGTCATCCGGAAGGGACAGACGCGGGTTGTCAGGGTCCGCAGCGGCGCTCACCGTGCCAGGCGGCGGGGCCTACGCATCGGCCGCATGCCGCTGCCGAAGCTCCACGTTGACGAGGCCGCCCAACACGAGAGCCACAATTTCGTCGGTTCGTTGCAGGTCACGCCAGAGGGCGAGGATCAATTCATCGGAAAGCCGACTCGGCTCCGCATCTTCCACCCTGAACAACGGCGCGCGTCTCTCCAGTGTGCTTTGCAGCCATATCCGTTGCAACCGAAGGTTCAGCAAATGGTTGCGGACAAGCTGGGGGTCCTCACCATCGTCGCTGTTCGGGCCACCAGGCACCTCACACCCGCACAGCCCGTCGGCCTCGTCGAGGAGGCGTCGGGCCACCTCGTACTCTTTGGCAACTCGCCGCGCCTGTGCCGCGAAGACGAGTGCCCGCGACCGCTCCAGGGGCAAGCTTCGCTTGAAGTACCGATACGGCTCCGCCTCGGGTAGCGCAGCTAGGCTCCTGGCCCACGCTTCGTGGAGTTCCGCACTCCACTGGTGGTGCTCCAGGCGGTCGCCGTAGTCGTTGAGGATGCTGCTCGCGTGTGAATGCCAGTCGAGCACCACCCGCGTCGGGAAGCCGCAGCTTTTCACAGCCAAGTAGGCGTTGTAGGCATCATTGACGCTGGTGGGCTGATCGAACGCTTTGAAGAACTCCCAGCGGATCGTATGGATGGCCGGCTCGTGGAACCTCCATCCCAACCCCCGCTCGATGCGCAAGCATGCGGCAAACATGTTTTCCCAGCCGCGCCACCACTCGGGGTCGGCCTTTCGCTTGGCGTTGGGCGTGTGCTCGCGAAGCAGCTCGCCCAGGTGGAAGCTGACCTGCGCCAGGATCGGGCGCATGCCGAGGAGGGCAGCGGTGGCCGACACGCTCGAGTAGCGCTCGCGTGCCCGCTCCAGTAGGTTCATGGCAGCGCCGGAATCCTCATCAGCCGGCTCCGCGTGCAAGGCGAGCCACTTGCGTCCCCGGTCCGGATCGGCGTCGGGACAGAACCGCCGCGCCGCCGAGAGGACGACGTGCTCATAACGGGCGGTGCGATACTCCAGCGACATCTGGTCGGCGATCCACAGGGGGTCCAGCGCAGCCGCCTCTAGGTGCGCGCGCCACCTGCGCAGCGCGGTTTCTTCCGCCTCGGCGTCGTTGCGCTCAAGCGCTGCTAGTGCATGCAGTTCGCACAACGCCAGAGCAGGCCACGCGGCGTCCGGCGGAGATACCGGCTCCGGGAGCGCCCACGCGACGTCGCCGAGAGCCACCTCCACGAAACCCTCCTTCTGCCTGGCCTCCAGCAGAACATCTCCAAGTCGTTTGAGATTGACGAGCCACGGTGAAGCCGTGTCCTGCACGGAGGCCGGCGGCGCCACTGAATCACCTGTCAGAAACGCCCGATACCGCTCGTAGACGACCCAGACGTCGCCGCCGGTGAGATCCGGCCGCTCCTTCGCCAAGATCGACAACCGCTGCCACGTTCCGTGACTCCAGGTCGCCAGATAGACTGCCCACAGCTCGCCCACCACCGCCGCCTCGACCTCGTTGCGACGGTCGCCCACCAGCCTGGCCGCCCACTTGGCCGCGTCCAGGGACGCGAGTTTCCCCGCCTCGAACACGCCCTCGACGCGCAGGGCGGCCGCTGCCAGCATCAGCACGCGCGCGGCCTCCTCCCACAGCCCGTCAGGATCTCGCCAGTGGACGGCGGGCGATGCGACCGCCGCCGGCTCAAGACGAGACCAGTGGTATGCCGCCTCCTTCGCCGCGACTCCGTGGGCACCGTCCCGGAGCGCGAGAGGCACGCGACCGTCGGACGCGCGCAAACCCTTCGAGAGCCGTATCGCCCAAAAGCAGTGCGCCTGGGCGAGCAGATCGGCGGTGTCGTCTCCCGCCCCAGCCGCCCCAGCCGCCCCACCGCCGGGCCGGCGAAGCGACCGCACGAGAAGGGCGCAGGCGTTATTGTCGAAGTGCAGGGTCCGACCCTGGCGGCGGACGAGCCGGCAATGCCGAAAACGCTTGACGAGATCCGGCGTCCGCTCGGGCGGCCGGAGGTCGTATGCCTCTAGGTGTTCGGGATCCAAGGTATCGATCCAGTCCATTAGGACCTGCTCCGTCACGAAGGCGTTACCCTTGACTGCTCAGTAGACCATCAGGTGCGAAACGCCGAAGTCGCCCGCTACCTCCTCCTCGTACGCTTGCTCGAACTCGGCCAGGACTGCACGCTGCAAGCTGTCCCGCTCCGTGTCGGCGCCGAGGACCCGGCCCAGGCTTCCGCGCGCCTCCGAGACTGCAGCATCGAGGTCGGCCCCCGCGAGATCCGGCTTGTGGTTGGCGATGATCCGCCGAAGCTCCATATCCGAGAATGCCGGCACGGTAAGGCGCTCCAGGTGCTCCGCGTCGCCAAGGACCGGACCGGCCGTGTCACCGAGGTCCCGGGTGATGAGCAGGACGCGTTTCCCCTTCAGCGCCCCACGGCTTACCTCGGCCAGGAACTTCCGATCGGTCGGGGCTAGGAGGTTGACGTCGTCGACCACGAGCACGAACGCGCGTCGGTGCCGGCCGCTTCGTTCGAGGAGCCTCAGGAGCGTGTCCAGCTGGTTCAGTCGCGCCACCTCCTCTGTGTTGACGTGCCGCGGCGGGGGCTGTGGCAGGAGTCGGCGGAACACTGCCGATCCGAGCGCCAGCAGCAGTGTGGCCACTCCCGCCACGGGGAGGCTAAAGACGTTCTCCAGCCGCCACAACCAGTCGAGTAGGAAGCGTCGCCAGTACTGGGCGGAGATCGGAGAAAGGGGCGTGCCTTCGTTGGTCACGAAGTCGTTGAGGGCTGCCCCCAAGAAGAGGCAGATGAGCACCAGCGGCAGCAGCACGACCAAGGCGATGCGGCGTCCCGTCGTGGAGTTCTGCCAGCGGGCGCGCAACGATTCGATTGCGCGGGTGGCCGGCGCGTCGTCGAACTGCCTCAGCACGCGGGCAACATCGCTGAGCCCGGCGCGCAAGTGGTCTTCGTCGCGGTCCCGCGGCTTGATGTTCAGCCGGCGTGTTTCTGCGAGCATGGACCGATCAGTGGCGGCCCGCTGGAGGAAGTGCTCTAGTATTGCCGTCGCGCCATGGCCCGGCGCCGCTATCAGCGAGATGTGCAGCCGCCAAGAGGGGTCCGCGAGCCACCTCCGGCTTCGCTCCCACAAACTCTGATCCACCGACCGCTCGAAGTAGAAGCGGGCTGAGTCCGGCGTACGGTGTAAATTGGTTATTGCTACCTCCCGGTGGACGACTCGGCTGCTAAGATGAAGAATAGACGCGCTTTTTCATTAAGAGGCACAGTACTGCTGGGCTAGTGAGCTGTCAAACATGCGAGTCCTCGGCCTGGGACTTTTCGGGCCCTTCATCGGTCCGAGGCGCCATGTTGCCGGGCGTTTTGGTGTCTCGGGCGAATATTGGGCCAAAGGGAAGGGCTTAAGGGGCCAGATTCGGATATTTTCACAATGGCAGCTCTCCCTGCCCAGCGATGGCTTGCCCCGTGACATTATCGTCTAACCGCGGCCGGCACCTAGGCCTCGCCTCGCGCCGCTGCCCCGCCATGCGCTCAATCTTGGCATAGAAACGCCATTGCCCAAAGACTGGCTAGGGTATCAGCGCAAGCCGTAGGTCGCTGATGGTCTCTGGATCGAGAAGGACCGGAACAAACCGCAGTAAGCTACGCGTCGCGCGTCGTCGGCCGCCCCAATGCCAGGTAGACCGGATGAGGGCTGAGCAGCGGTGAGACTGCCCGAGGCAGTAGTAGGGCGTGAAGTAGGCCTCGAATTGCGGCAACTGCCGCGCGACCTGATGCACCATCCGCGTCTGGTTTATCGATCCACAAATGTATAATGCCCTCATCTGCCCGATTGTCTCAGAGCTTGTGAAAAACCTACTGCGCTCGTGATTTTGCGTTCCGGCGGTGCTCGGAATCCTCATGTATTTCAATATACACTCCGGTTCCTGCGCTCCGGCAGAACGCGACCTCCCTTCGCTCGCTGCGTTTTTTTCACAAACTCTCAGATCAAAGTTAAAAGAGTAAATACGGGCACCTAATGACGGATGCCAATGCGATCGCGCGGGCGAGACGCCGCCGAGCCGCAGGCAGCGCGTGCTCATGCTCCGATAGCAAGTGTTTCATGGGCACTTCTGGTGGATCCGCGATGATCCTCAAGACTTCCTCTTAGCTAAACATAAGCGCTTGAGATCAAACACAGCGGTGCCCACGACTTATGCTTTATCGAGGACATCGAGAACGACCGAGGCGTTGTTATAGTCGAATTCGATCTTTTCATACCCTCTGTCGTGTTCCAGGATAAGGCTCGGGAATGCGCTCGCTCCCAGGCGTTGACTGAATGCGATCTGGTGTAGCAAGGCCTCGCGCGTTGCGGGGTGATTCAGATCCTGGGCAAAGCGCCGCTGGTTCAAGCCGATTTCGGCGGCAAGTGCTGTCAAGGTATCGTCGTCAGAGGGATTGCGCGCCTTAAGATAATAAACCTGTTGGATCGCAAGGATCATCGCTTCTTCGTATTGAGGGCCCTGCTTCATCGCGGCGATGACCGCTCGGCATGCGGGATAGGTGGAGCGGCGCGGTTGGCATTGGGTCCAAAAGTCAAAGTTAAACGCTGTTTCTGGGACTACCTGCTGAATCTTTCGCCAGTTCTTTTGGACGTATACGCGGGTAGCTTCGGGCATGGGGTCATCGCTATCCGGGGCCAACCCGCCCAAAACCCGCTGGGTAGGAATCGCGGGTGGTAGAGCGCGCACGATCTCGGCCCAGGTTGGCCGGAAGGCCCAGCACCAGCTACACATGGGATCGTGCACATAATAGAGCGTCATGCGGGGATCAGAATCAGCGCAGGACAGGTTGGTCGGGTAGCTCGTTCGGGTTGGCGCATTGCACCGGGAAAAAACGCGCGAGCGCTGTGGAAACCAGGCGGATCGGGTGAGCGCACGCCCTGATAATCATCGGCGGCAAACGCCTTTTCCATTTCGCGGCAGATCCTAGGGTAAGCGCATCGTGTGTTCCGTCGTGCTGTGGGACGCGCAGGCCACTATACGGAGCGAATCAAACCTTAGCAACTCTCGGTGAAGACCCCGGCAGGTTGCTGGCGGAGCGGCGCAACTCGTGCCAAAGTGCTGTGTCTAACAGACGTTGCCCGAATTCGTCAGGGCAGGACAGGAGGTACGTTCGGCGTTTGCGTCGCTCGATGAAGTAAGAGTTTGCTTGGGCGGCGCTGCGGATCCGCGTTGGCATGGCGGCACATGACCGCATGTCGCCGGGGCGTGGGTACGGACGCTGGTGCGAGGCGAGAGGTTAGGTTATGGCGATTAAGTTATCCAGCGTGGTAGCGCCGCTGGGCTTCGTAGCGCTACTCATTATGGTCTCACCCGCCCAGGCGGGGGGCTTCTCGTTCCATTTTGGGGACGGATTCCACGGCCACGGTTTCAATGGAGGGCATTTCGGCGGACGCTTTGGCTTTCATGGCTATCCCTTCTATGGGCATTACGGCCACGGTTTCCATGGGTTTCACCACCGAGGAATTCATCGAGGATTCCATCACCCGCACGGATTCCGACATGGGTTCCGCGGGCATCATGGGTTCCGCGGGCATCGTGGGTTCGGTGGGCATCATAGGTTCGGTGGCCGCCACTGAGACGCGGCGAGGTTAACGGGTTGCCGGAAGGTCGAAGCTGAAGGTGGTCCCGGCCGCGGGGTTGCTCACTACTAAGGAAGCTCTGAACAAGTAATCAAAATGGTTGCGCGGCGTGCATACGAATCGATTTCAGACGGAAGCGCGGCCGTGAGGCCCATTTTTCATCGTTCAGGGGGCCATGTTCGCCCCGTTTGCCATACTGCAGACACACTACGCCCCCGACAGTCGCCACAGCCGCCGGCGCATCAGGTACAGATTGGTCAGTGCACAGGTCACGAACAAGCGGTGTGCGTTCTTCGCCAACCCCTTGTAGCGGGTCTTCACGAATCCGAAGATGCGCTTGATGATGAGGAAGGGATGCTCAACCTTAGCGCGCACGCTGGACTTGGTTTTGTTCTTCG
>JALZJW010000172.1 GCA_030859565.1 Pseudomonadota bacterium | reverse complement strand
GGTCACGATCGATGTCCGCATCGTCGCAGCGACACGCTACGACCTCATGGAATACGTTCGGGCGGAACGCTTTCGCGACGATCTCTACTATCATCTCAATGTGGTCCCGCTGCAACTCCCCCCCTTGCGGGAGCATGCGGAAGATATCCCGGAATTGTTGGCCTTTTATTGCGAACTGTTCGCTGCTCAGGACGGATTACCGCGGCGGCGTTTCACACCCCCGGCCCAGAAACAGCTTCGCTCTTACGGCTGGCCCGGTAACGTCAGGGAACTGAAAAACCTGGTGCAACGGCTGCTGATCTTGGGTAGCGGGGAGACGGTGGAAGGCTTCGAGGTCGAAGCCGCGCTCGGGATCCGCACCGCAGAGAGCTTAACGGAGCCCTTGCCTGGGTTTGACCGCCCATTACGGGAAGCGCGCGAGCAGTTTGAAAAGGCTTATTTTGAGTATCAGCTCCAGCGCGCCGGTGGGAGCATCAGCCGGGTCGCGGGCCGTGTGGGCCTCGAGCGCACCCATCTTTACCGCAAATTACGGGCGCTCGGCATCGATCCGAAACAGACCTCCGGCGAGCCGGCGAATTAAGCGCTGGTGCTCGATCCCGGGTATTCCGCGGCCTGGAAACTTTATGGAAAGGTCCTCGCAGAACAAGGCCTGACCGATGAGGCCATCCAGGCCTATGAAAAAGGTATCACCCTCGCCGAGAGTCGCGGCGATATTCAAGCCGCGAAGGAAATGCGCGTGTTTTTGAAACGCTTGCGCAAGGAGGGCTCACGCGCAAGCGACCGTTAAGCCGAAGGCATCGAGGTAGGGTACTTAGGCGCGCCGTTTGCGCCGTAACCCATCAACTCGACGCGCATAGCGCGTCACCCTCACGGGCGCTGATTGGCCGCGTTCGCGTTCACTCTTCGGTTGATTCGGGGCACGTTTTAGCCGCTAGGCACGATACGGCGGACAAGCGCGCGTTTGAGCCGGCGCAGGGTTCGTGTGATCCAGGAACCCCGGTAGCGCATCATAAAGGCTCGTTTTTGGATGTCACCGACATTGTAGCCGAAGCGCTCGGCCAACGCGATGATTTCCGGGTGCTTATACACATCGGCAAGGTCGATCGTGTCCACCGTTGTCCGTCGGTGGTTATCGCTCCGCCTGGCGAGTGCTTTGCTCCACTCCGGGCGATAGGGAACGTTGAGGAACGCCACCAAGCGCTCGTGTGCCGCGGTTTGCGCCATGAGGTCCTCAAAGGTGAGCTGGAGAAACGGCACCGAAGGAAGCGCGTCTCGAACCTCCAAACCGTACAGATGCACCTCGCTCCAATAGAAAAGCGCCTTCTCAAAGGGACTCATGTGCGGCCATCGGTCGCGGTAGTGCTTTAAATGCACCCCGGGGTCCGTTGGCGCGGGCATAATATTGGTCTGGATATCGTCCCGCCGGCCAGGATCGAACCATTGATGGGTCACGAGCGAAGCAGCCACCCGCACCGGATGCCGAACAAGTTGCACCAGGCGCAGGCGTGCCCCGAATTCCTCCGCGAGAAGGGGAGCCGCAGCGAACGCAGGGAAACCTACCTCGACATAGGATTTATGCCGCAGCACTTCGTGGATGTGGTCAAGATGCTGCCGAACCACCGGTTTGATACGGAGGGCGGCCAAGGCCGCAGGGTCGCGCAGGCACTGCTTCGGCGCATAGGCATAGCGGATCGGTTCATGTTCGGCGACGAGCAGATCCGAATATGCCGTCTGCAATGCCGCGTGGAGCGACTGAGTGCCGGACCGGGCCGTTGTGATGAAAAAGGTGACGGTTTGCATTGCTGCCCTTGCCGCTCCATATGGCCGTGCTGCTCGCCGGGCGATTGCCTTCGGCGCATGGGACTACGCAGCTTTTAGGTGTTTGCGTACATTTCGACGATTCACCGCCTGGAGGTATGCCTCATGCCCTCAGAAAGCCAATCGCTGTCCACCAAGGATCGAATGATATAGAGGATATATTTACAAGTAATCTGTTCGCTCGCTCGACGATCACCAGACTCAGCACCGCCTACCAAATCTGAGCAAGGTCGCCAACAGACCTCTAGATTGCCAATACTCTACAATAATGGTTCTTAATCGTGATATGACAATGCTCTTACAACTGGACGCTGCCCGGCACGGTCCGTGGTTGCTCCTGACCAGAAATAAAAGCATAAGAGATCCAATTCCATTTCTCAACCGATTCCTGACCCTTCCTGACCCGTTATCGATGAGGAATGGGGCTGTATAATGCTACGGGCGGCGAGCCTGTTCGACCGGAGTGCCGAAGGCCAGGGGTGTCAGAAGCCATGCCGGACATGTAAGTCAAGTGCCATCACCCAAGACCGCTGGTTGATCTCCGAGACCTATGACCCGCGCGAATGATATCCCCCCGCGCGTCGGCATGCCCGTCATTTCGGCGAGCGTTACGTGGGCGCCGCCTTGGAGGCCGTGCTGACGCAGATGTTTGGCGATTTTGAGTTGGTGATCTCGGACCTTACGTGTCACTGTCTTCTAACCGTTGGAAGCTATTCAGTATGAGGCGAAAAAAGATATGGACTGTTGCGAGCCTTGCGATAGTGGTGCTGGGCGTGGTGTTCCTGGCCAGCGGGATGACAACTAACCCGAAAATCCACTGGAGAACGCGCTTAGTGGGTTTGAAGCTCCAAGGCCTGCTCCCCCATGTAGGATGGGCTCAGATGATTAAAGTGATGGGCCCGAAGAGCGGAGCGCAAAAGGCCGAAAGCCTGATCGATAATCCTTATGCATCGGCGGGCGATGTAGCCAAGGGCAACGGAATTTTTCGGGAAAAGTGTACGGGATGCCACGGACTTGACGCAACGGGTGGCGATGGCCCCGACCTGACTCAGGGATATTTTCGCCACGGCGGTGCGGCCTGGGCCCTATTCCGCACCGTCTCCCGCGGCGTCCCTAGAACAGCGATGCCGGGGTTTCCCCTGTCCGAGCGCGAGATCTGGCAGGTAGTTGCTTACGTGCAGTCGCTGAGCCAGGGTCTCAATCAGGGCCACGTAGGGGGGAGCGCTGCCGAGGACAAGGGGGTCCGTTGTCCGCCGTGTCTGTCCGCGCAGGTGAGCTACGAACACCTGCGCAACGCAAGTCAGGAGGCTGGCAACTGGGTCACCTATTCAGGAAGTTATGATGGTCACCATCACAGTAGTCTCGATCAGATTCATCTTGGAAATATTAGAAATCTGAGACTGAAGTGGGTGTACCAGATGCCGACCGTGGAACGCGTCAAAGCGACCCCACTCGTTATTAACGGCGTCATATACGTGGCGCAAGCTCCCAATGACGTGGTCGCGCTCGACACCGCCACAGGGAGGCCGTTCTGGTCCTATAAACGCGCGCTCCCGGAGCGGGTCCCTGTCTGCTGCGGGAAGTCAGCCCGGGGCCTGGCCATGCTCGGTGATAGGCTTTACCTGGGTACCTTCGATGGCCGCCTGGTCGCGCTCGATGCCAAGACTGGCTCCGTGATCTGGGACGTGGAGGTGGGCGACTACCGGACAGGGCACTCAATCACTGGCATTCCCCTCGCTGTAAAAGACAAGATTATCGTGGGTGTTGCACTCGGTGAGATGGGTATCCGCGGATATATCGATGCCTACGACGCGCAGACCGGCAAACGGGTATGGCGCTTCTATACCATTCCGGCGCCTGGGGAGCCGGGAAATGAGACCTGGGAAGGTGATTCTTGGAAGACGGGCGGGGCTGCTGTTTGGCTAACAGGGTCGTTTGACCCGGATTTGAACCTGACCTACTGGGGCGCCGCAAACCCTTCACCGACTTTCAACGGCGAGGTTCGCAAGGGTGACAACCTGTATTCGGACAGCATGCTTGCATTAGATGCGGATAGTGGAAAGCTTAAATGGCACTTTCAATTTACACCGCATGACGTCCATGATTTCGATGCCGTCCAGATTCCGGTCTTAGTGGATGCGCAGTTCCGCGATTCTCAGCGCAAGCTGATGTTGTATGCCAACAATAATGGCTTTTTTTACCTGCTAGATCGCGAAAGTGGCGAGTTTCTGCTGGCTCGGCAGTTTGCGAAGCAGACCTGGGCCGACGGGATAGACGGCAAGGGCCGGCCGATCCGGAGACCCGATATGACCCCCACCGCTGAAGGAACCTTGACTTACCCGGATAAGGCAGCGCTGTGGTTCTCCCCCTCGTATCATCCTAGCACGGGTTTGTTCTATGTCTCAGTCATTGAAAGTGGTTTGATGCGCATTGCTCAGCCGGTGCCCAAAGAACGGCTTGGTATCCATTTGGCCGGCGGGTTTTTCACACCGGTCCCTGGGGCAAAGGGTATGGTGCGGGCCATCATTCCAGAATCAGGGGAGGTGAAGTGGGAATACCAGAACTGTGACGAGCAGTGTTCTGGGCTCCTGTCCACAGGCGGCGACCTGGTGTTTGGTGGAAACCACAAGGGTTCTTTCTTCGCCTTGAACGCCTCCACTGGTCAAGAGGTCTTGCGTGTCAATATTGGAGGGTGGATCACAGCAGCTCCGATCACCTATCTAAGCGATCGCAGCCAACAGGTCACTGTTACCGCTGGTAACGCCCTCTTTACCTTTGCACTTGAGTAATTCGCTAGCGGCGCACAGGCTCACTATCGTGCGCTGCAAATGACGTGGAGCTTTCAGTATCGGTTTAGCCGCCCGCCCTGCATCAGAAATCGTAGTGCATCCATCACGGCGTCCGTGACCGCAGCGCCGTCGGCCGGCCGTTGGCGGTGGTCGAACGCAGAGACCTGCCTCATCTGTCCTGTAGTAAGACCCGGCTTTAACAAATACCAAGTTGGAGTAAGATCTGAAAGCATTCACGGATAAAATTGCCGTAGTGACGGGCACCAGTAGTGGGATCGGCGAAAACCATGGCTAACTCGAACCGGGACCGAGAACTCTATCGGGAAGTCATTGGGTTACTCCCGGCAGGCGGGAAAGCAACGCGGCTGGCCCCATTACCTTGCAGCAAAGAGTTATATCCAGTGGGCTTCCGGGCCTTGGACGAAGGTGAGAGCGTGCGTCCGAAAGTGGTTTGTCATTATCTGCTCGAGAAGATGCGATTGGCGGGTGTCATCAAGGTCTACATTGTGTTAGGCAAAGGCAAATGGGACATTCCCGACTATCTGGGCGATGGCTCAATGTTGGATATGCATTTAGCCTACTTGATGATGGGCTTGCCTTTTGGCGCGCCCTACACTTTGGACCAGGCTTATCCCTTTCTGCACAGCGCGTTGGTGGCATTCGGTTATCCCGATATTCTTTTCAAGACTGACGATGCATTCGTTCGATTGCTGGCCAGGCAAGCAACCACGAGTGCCGATGTAGTGTTAGGGCTCTTCCCCATCGATCAGCCGCAGAAATGGGACATGGTGGATCTGGACGACCACGGCCGAATAAATCTCATTGCGATAAAACCTCAAGAGACTCATCTACGCTATGGATGGGGTATAGCTCTCTGGACACCGGTCTTCACACGTTTCATGCATGAATATCTTGGCGCTATCCAAAAAGCAACTAGAGAGGACGATATGCAGGAGCAGCGAGAATTGATTGTTGGAGACGTTCTCAAGGCTGCAATCGAAAGTGATCTGCGATTAGAAGGGGTAGTATTTCCCGATGACACCTGTCTCGACATCGGGACACCCGAAAATTTAGTAAAAGCTGTGCGAAACTTTTCCTAATCCTGTTTGCGCAGCGCTATTCACTCTCAAAATGAGAGATGGATCAATTTGACTCGCCGCTCTTCTCGGCTTTGCCGCGACCAAGCCTGACATTTTCCGTCAGCGCGCGACGAGCATCAAAGCTCTGCCAGAGAAGATCTTTGCACTCATTAACGACTTGCACAGTTGAGGCTCCTAGTCACCCTACGAGGAAAACGATCCCACGATGAAGAGAACATACAGCGGCGCGGCAATGGATCCGATCGGGGCGACCGTGGCCAGCGGGATAGATTACCCTCTCGGTTCGGAGCCACCGACCTCCGCCACCTTAACTCCGCACGCGCGGGGTTTTTTGTGTCCGGGCACGGGATTTCGAGGTCGCGTTCCGAACTGCGGCCTTCTTCGGCGGACGACTCGACTTGGTCTTGAGGCCAGATTCGTTGAAGTCGGTCTGTATAACATTGGCTGCGTGAGAATCTACGCTTTTTCGGAGACTGTGCTCCGAAAAAGTGGCCCCTATCGGGGCAGCACATATCGACAAAATCTTGTCGATGTTGTTCTCGTAAGCGCCTAACATGTTACTACTTCGGAGGCCTGCGTGAACTTCAGCAGCCATCTGCCCGATCCCTTGGTCGAAGACCTCGACGCCTTCGCTCAAACGCGGCAGACGAGCCGCAGCGGCGTGATCCGGGAAGCGGTGCGCGAGTATCTGGCGCGCCACGCGCTGCAGGCCTGGCCCGTGGACCTCGATCGCTGGATACGCGAGCCGTTACGCACCACGACCGAGCAAGGTCCGGACTTCGATGCCATCCGCGCCGAGATGAATGCGGCGATGCGCAAGCGTGCTGCCCAAAAGTCCAGGCGCTGATGCGCTATCTGCTCGATACCAACAT
>JALZJW010000171.1 GCA_030859565.1 Pseudomonadota bacterium | reverse complement strand
TCTAATTGTCCGTCGTTCATGATGGTCTTCATCCTCCCATCATGAACAGTCGCCGCCTTACTTCAGACTCATCTTGTATTAGAAATAAGCCCTCCCTTCAGACTCATCTTGCATTGGAATAGACTCCGGGTACACCACGGGACCAAGGATCGACTATAATCCCGAAGGTTCGGTGAGCAGATACGACACATGCGCGAAATAGTGCCCGACATCTTCACCTGGTCGTGGTTTTCGGAACCCCACGGCTACGATTTTAATGGCTATCTCCTTCGCCACGCGGCGGGTAACCTGTGTATCGATCCTGCCACGCCGAGCGACGAGGTGCTGAAGGAAATTACGCGGCTCGGTGTCTCTCGCATCCTGCTGACCAACCGCAACCACGCGCGTGCGGCCAACCGCGTGCGCGCCGCCACCTCCGCGAAGGCCGCCATCCACCCGGAGGATGCGGTGCACGCCCGCAGCCGAGGGGCTGAAATCGATGAGGCACTGCGGATCGGAGACCAGATCGGACCGCTGGAGGTCGTCGGCGTACCTGGAAAGTCGCCGGGGGAGATCGCGCTCCACTGGAGGGCGCGCGGGGTCTTGATCGCGGGCGACGCGGTGATCGGTCATCCTCCGGGGTGTTGCGGGCTGCTCCGCGAGCAAGTGATGGATGATCCGGTGCGCTTGCGGCAGAGCGTGCGGAACCTTCTCGACTTCGACTTAGACACGCTTTTAGTCGGAGACGGCGTATCTATTCTGGAAGGCGCCAAAGACCGGCTGCGAGAACTGGTGCAGAGGTTTCCGAACTGAGCGCGCTCGGAACAAACTTTGGAGTATGCGAAGCCGCGGGAAGGGCGCGTTCAAACCGATTCGCTGGCGGCAGGGCATGAACCTAATATCTCACAAACAAACCGGCCCTGGCCCATTTAATCAGAAGCGCGCCTTTCGCCAACGCCCCACCCCATGACGCCGCCGGCGCATGACCGGCCGGCTCTGGCTGAACAGCGAACAGACCGAGCGCGTGGTCGAACTACGGCGCGCGCGTTGAGCTTCAGTGCCCCCCTCACATCGAGGATCGCGCCGGTGGTGTAGCTCGCCGGCTTTTTGGCGCGGCGCGGCGGTCGGGCAGTAAATGCCCGATAAGTATGTCCAGCAAGGATCTCGTCGCCCTGGCGTGTATGTCCGCTATGTCGTAACCAGGTGCGTGGAGGTTGGAGCGGGTGATGGGAATCGAACCCACGCCACCAGGTTGGGAACCTGGAGTTCTACCATTGAACTACACCCGCGATACGTGAAATTCTAGCGCGTTGTCCCGGCGGCTCACAACTTTTCCAATACCCGCCGTTTGCGGCGGCACTTTAGCCTTGGCGCTTCCAAAGGGGCGTAGTGCACCCCTCCCCTTTGGCCGCCTGCCGGGTAGCTACCCCGCAGGCGAAATATTCTTTCACTTTCCGTTCTTGTAACCGCCGACCACGGCATCCTCCGACCAAGGTAGATGGCGGTAACGGCTGGTGTCGTTCTCGCCGAGAAACGGGTGTTTGATGATATCGAAATACGGTGAATCATCGAATTCCTTCGGCGTATACAAACGTGGATTGCGGATGTAGACACGCAGTTTTCCCCCACCCCCTCGTTGCATTATCGGCCTTATCGGATAGGCTACACTCTGGAACGCCTCGACCAGCATCGTCGCACAGGTACAGCGCGTGTTCACGCCGGCGTGGTGCTCGAACAAGGTCGAGCGCCAACGCCTGGGGAGGAGGCCGTAGGGCAACATAAAACGCGCCAGATCCAATAACTGGCGCACGTCATAATCATGGCCGAGCCGCTTGATGGCGCTCGCCACCACTTGCTGCGCGTCCTGCCTGGAGATATTGGCGGGCCGGCAGAGCCGGAGATGATGATCTTTGTAATGGCTCAGCGGCGTGACCACCGTGCCTCGACCCATGAGCGCCTCGACGAGCAGTTGGGCGCTGGGATCGCCTTGATAAAATTTCGACAAGCGCTCGCGTAACGCCGGGCTGTCGATGTCATGAATGCGCCCGGTATAGAGTGCTGCATGGGTCCAGACGCTCTGGGTAATGGTCTTGATGACCTCGCTCAAGCGCGTCCTGCCCTCGATTAAGATCACATCGCAGGGCCGCAGCTCGTAGCTCAAGCGCTCGAAATCAACGAGCGGCACATCGCCTCCCGGCCGCTCAGCCGTCAGCCAAGCCGTCGCCTGCGCCCAAAGCCAGGTTTGTAGTGCCCGAAACATTCTTGGAACCTGTCGCGAGATACGGGCTTTCTGTGCCGAACTGCTTCACCACCGGTGATGCGGGATGTGAAATAATAGCAAATCTAGAACCGCGCTTGATCGTGCCGGTGCTATAACATCCACATGGCGAGCCTAAGAGACCGGTGCAACGTAGAGCGCCGTAAGAATTCGGAATCGCCGCCGGAAGAACCGAGATACGCTCACGGATAGCGAACGCGATTACCCCAGGCCAAGATGCGATCCTTACAATATGGTATGTTATCCGTCCTTTTAACTAAGGCCTTCGTCGCGCCTCGAATCAGTTGCGGGGCCAAGTGTTTTGGGAACCTTTCCTAGAGGGCGTTTCTCTCTAACGCGTTGAATTACGATGAATAACTGCACCCCGACGATCGTGGTCGTGGACGACAGTCCGGCCGTCAGGCGCTTCTCTACGAGCAGTATGGCGCCGCTCGATGTCAACGTACTGTTATTTGCGACGGCGGAAGAGTCGCTGGCCTACCTGAACGATTCCGAAGCCGCGCTGGTATTCTTGGACATCATCATGCCGGGCAAGGATGGTTTGACCTTTCTTGAAGAATTCCGGCGCAACCTGTTGCATCAGCATACGCCCGTGATAATGATCAGCGCCAAGGATTACCGCCAGGACCGGAGCATCGCCAAGCGTCTCGGAGCCACCGAGTTCGTGGCCAAACCCGTTGCTAGCAAAACCATTCAGGAGCTGACCGTCAAGTATACCCATGCGCAGGTCCGCCAAGCGGCAACCGGGTGATGCACGAGGCTTATCTTCGCTTTTGGGGCGTGCGCGGCTCCTATGCCGTACCGGCGGCGACCCACCTGCGAGTGGGCGGCAATACCTCCTGTGTCGAGATCCGCGCCGATGATCACGTCCTCATCTGCGACGCCGGGACCGGGATCATCGGTTTGGGTGACAAGCTACTCGGAGAGGCCAGGCGCCTGCCTCTCATGGTGCTAGTTACACATTATCACTGGGACCATATTTGCGGCCTCCCGTTTTTTCAGCCGGCGTTCAAATCCGGGTGGGATATCCAGTTTTTCGGGCCGGGCCCCAACGGCGCCGAGATGGAAAAACGCCTATCAAGTCAGATGAAATCGCCCTATTTCCCGGTGGAGACCGAAAGCTGGATCGCCGACATTCGCTATTTGGAGCCTCGCCGACCTTGTCTGGATCATGGTCCGATCCGGATCACTTATCACCATGTCCATCATCCCGGGCGCACCTACGGGTACCGGATGGAAGTCGCCGGCAAAAGCATCGCCTACGTTCCCGATCACGAGTATCTATTTCAGGCGCGCTCGCTCGAGAGCCGCGCACATGAGTTTTCCGCCGCCGACCGGCAATATCTCGCGCATATCGAGCGGGAGGAACGGACCTCCGAGACGGCATTGATACACGGCGCCGATGTTCTCATTCACGACGCGCAGTACACGCCGAAACAATATGCCGAAAAGCGCGGCTGGGGCCATTCGTGTTTCATCGACGCCGTCAACCTGGCGATCGACACCGAGGTCAGGGCGCTGTACCTCTACCATCATGATCCCGCGACCGCCGACGCCGACCTGGATAAAATCCACGCGCAATCGCTTAAGATCATCGCGGCGCGCGGCTCGGCGCTGAAGTGCTACGTCGCGCAAGAAGGCATGACCTTAAACCTCTCGGAAATTTAACGGTTCGGGATCGCCTTCGTCAATGAAGATCCTCGTGAACGGCGCTGAAATGGTGATCCCAGAAGCGGCCACGATCGACCATCTGCTCGATCTACTCGAATTCAAAGGCCGCTTCGCCGTCGAGATCAATGGCGAAATCATAGCGCGCAGCCAGTACGCGCACCATCGGCTGGCCGCCGATGACCGCGTCGAGGTCGTGCGCGCTATCGGCGGGGGCTAAGCCCGGGCTGCGCAGTAACTTTTGCAGAGCTTCCCTAAACGAGGTTAGCGAGCGTATGCCAGGCCAAATCACCGAAGAAGACTTCCTCACCATCGCCAATGTGCGGTACCGCTCGCGGCTTTTGGTCGGGACCGGGAAATACCGCGATCTGGAGCAGACGCGCCTCGCGATCGAGGCGAGCGGCGCCGAGATCGTGACCGTGGCGATTCGGCGCACGAATATCGGCCAAGACCCGAGCCAAGCCAATCTGCTGGATGTACTGCCTCCGAGCCGTTATACGTTTTTGCCGAATACCGCCGGGTGCTACGACGCGCAATCCGCCATCCGGACCTGCCGGCTAGCGCACGAGCTGCTCGAGGGTCACACCCTGGTGAAGCTCGAAGTGCTCGGCGATGAGAAAACCCTGTTTCCGGCCATACCTGAAACGCTCGACGCCGCCGCGACGCTCATCGCGGAAGGCTTCCAGGTCATGGTCTACACCAACGACGATCCGGTCATGGCCAAGCGCTTCGAGGCCATGGGCTGCGTCGCGGTGATGCCGCTCGCCGCGCCGATCGGCTCGGGGCTCGGCATACGCAATCCCTATAACATCCGCACCATCGTCGAAAACGCGGGCGTGCCGATCTTGGTCGACGCCGGTGTCGGCACGGCCTCCGACGCGGCCATCGCCATGGAGCTCGGCTGCGACGGGGTGTTGATGAACACCGCGATCGCCCAGGCGAAAGAGCCGGTCTTGATGGCCTCGGCCATGCGCAAGGCCGTCGAGGCCGGCCGCGAGGCCTATCGCGCCGGACGCATTCCGCGGCGCGCCTACGCCAGCGCCTCTTCCCCGATCGAAGGCCTGTTCTTTTGATCTACTACTTCTCGATTTCCTCGCGCCGCGCGCAGATTATGCGGGGGTGGGATGGGTGCCGATGAGGCGTTTGAGGCTGGTTTAGCGGATGGCGGACGGGGCGGCGGTGAGCTGATGGCCTTTGGAGGTGAGAGGATAGCGCTCGCTGACCGAAACGACATACTTTTTGAAATCGAGCAGTTGCACTCCCGCGCGGGTCAGAAAGGTGAACATGCCCCCTGGATGACCAGAGGCAGCATCGTCCCGCGAAAGACAGCCCGATCAAAGCCGGACAAGACGGCAGCCCACGCACCGGCGTGGCAAGGTGCAGCTCATCAACGCCACCGAGTGGTTCAAGCCGCTGCGCAAGAACCTCGGCAAGAAGAACTGCGATCTCTCCGCCGAGCCCGATCCGCTGCGCGGCCTGTTTGCGCATCCGATCGTAGGGGCAGACCTTCGGGACTGCCCTGTCGTCGAATACGAGCCCGACACCGATCTGCGCGACACCGAGCAGGTACCGCTGCTGGAAGAAGGCGGCATCGAGGCCTTCCTGTGCCGCGAAGTCCTGCCGCACGCGCCTGATGCCTGGTATGTGCCGGACAGCGTCAAGACCGGCTACGAGATCAGCTTCACCCGCTACTTCTACAAGCCGCAGCCGCTGCGCACGCTCGAAGAGATCCGCGCCGACATCCTCGCGATCGAGAAGGACACCGAGGGGCTGCTCGGCGAAATCATCGGGGGAGGCGGTCGATAAGCGTGCTTTTCGACCCTGAACGCCAGCATCGGCGCTCGATACGCCTGCGGGGATACGACTACACACAGGCGGGGTTGTATTTTGTGACCATCGTTGTCCAAGATCGTGCCTGCCTGTTCGGGGAGGTCGTGGACGATCACATGCGGTTAAACGATGCCGGGCGGATGGTAGCCGCCGAATGGGATGCATTGTGCTTCCGGTTCATCAACATTGATCTGGATGCATTCGTCGTGATGCCTAATCACATCCACGGCGTCATCGTCATCACCGGAACCATCGGCCCAGACGGTTCAACCGTACCCCTCGTGGGCACGCAATCCACGACAGGGGCGCATACCACCGCGGCAACCGTAGGGGCGGCCCTTGTGGGTGCCCAATCCACGACGGGCGACATTGTAAGGGCGCCCCTTGTGGGTGCCCCACCAACCGGCGCCCAAACAGGGGCAACCACAAGGGTTGCCCCTACGTTGGGCAAAATCGTCGGGACATTGAAATCATTGACAACCGTTGCCTATACGCGCGGGGTCAAAACGCAGGGATGGTCACCGTTTCGCGAGCGATTGTGGCAACGCAATTATTTCGAACACATCGTTCGCAACGAAGAATCCTTGCACCGCATCCGGCAATACATCGCGGACAACCCTGCCCACTGGACGGACGACCCGGAAAACCCGCAGGGAATCGTAGTCAGCTATAACAAAGAGGCGAGAATCCTCAGAATATGGGGATGGCAATAGCCAGCAACCCATAACGCAGGAGGTATTCTCGCCATGAAGAAGCGTAACTATCGTGCTCAGAAAGTCAACGAGATTCGGTGGGAAGAGATGGCCGATCGGGTCAAGGACAAGGTG
>JALZJW010000170.1 GCA_030859565.1 Pseudomonadota bacterium | reverse complement strand
CTATTAACCCCCGCCCCATACCCGCCGCTACATATCTCTGCCCGCCGCCGACCACGCCCGCTACGCTGCGCCGGTGCGCCAGGGACGGTGCTTCGTGGTTGGTGGCGCGGCCCTACAATAACACCCTCCCTGGCCCTGCCACGCAAATATTCTGCGGGTCAAACTGACCCAGTACCGCAACATGTCGTTCATGGAAATTGCCACAGCCTGGGTTTCCAACGACAATCTGCAACCCATGTCAGCGCACCCGCGTCGCCACGCATGTTTCTCACCGCTCGGTTGGGTTAGCGTCGCGCTCATGTGCGCGTTCGGCCTGACCTACGCGGGATCGCGGGTGGATGAGTTGAGCGGCGAGCGCGAGGGTTTCCGCCGCGCGCGTGAGGCCCTGCGCGCGGGGGATCTCCAAGCTTATCGCCAGCTAGCATCCGGGCTCGAGGACTACGCCCTTTATCCCTACCTGCGCTACGACTATCTGCGCCCGCGCCTCGCCCAAGCCGCACCCCACGAAGTCCGCACGTTTTTGAAGGCCTATTCTGAAACCCTACTCGCCGCACCACTGCGTACGGCCTGGCTGCGCACGCTCGCCTTGAGGGGCGATTGGCCCATATATATGGAGTTTTATACATACCAGGAAGATCCGGTGTTGCGGTGTCACTACGCTACGGCCCGCCTGCGGCTGGGACCGGACAACGCCGTGCTGGAGGAAATCAAACAACTGTGGCTGAGCGCGGCCACACGGCCCACCGAATGCGATCCGGCCTTCGCTGCCCTGCAAGAGCGCTCTTTGGACGAGGACTTGATTTGGCGGCGGATCCGGCTGGCGATGACGGCCGGTGAGACGCGCCTTGCCGCCTATCTCGGTGACAGGTTATCACGGGCCGAGCGACCTTGGGCGACACTCTGGATCACCAGCCATAACGATCCGGCCAAAGTATTAGCAGGCGAGGACTTCAAGCACGATCATCCGATCGGCCGCGAGATCATCGCTCATGGCATCGCCCGGCTGGCGCGCACCGATGCCGAGCAGGCTTACGCGGTTTGGAGACGGTTTGCGCCGCGCTTTAAATCCGGCGATCCGCTCATCGGGCAGATCGAGCGCAGCCTCGGTTTGGCCGCCGCCGATCAACGTCTGCCGCAGGCGTTTGCCTGGCTGCATTCGATCGACGCCGGCGTCGTGGACGCGCAGGTCCAGCGCGCCCAGTTACGGTTGGCGATCGCAACCGGGGCGTGGTCCGATCTCGCGCGTTGGACCAAACGCGAGGCGGTCGGGGACATGAATCCCTTGCGCTGGCGCTATTGGCGCGCCCGCGCCTTGGAGTCTACCGGACACGCGCCCGCGGCACGCGGGCTATTCCAAGAACTGGCGGCCGAACGCGACTATTACGGTTTCGCGGCGGCCGATCGGCTGGGCGTGCGCTATCGTTTCGGCCATCGGCCGACGCGCCTGGCGGCAACAGAAGACGCGCGCATACGATCATTGCCGGGCATGGCGCGCGCGCGCGAGCTATGGCTCGCCGGATATCTGCGGGAAGCGCGCAGCGAATGGACTTACACGGTCAATCACCTGCCCGATCGCGCGGTTCCCGCCGCGGCCGCCATCGCCCATGAGTGGGGCTGGCACGATCGGGTGATTTCCGCGCTCGGGAAGGTCAAAGCCTACGATGATCTCGATCTTCGCTTTCCGATACCCTATGCGTCGTGGGTTTCCGAGAGCGCGGCGCGATATAACATGGAACCTGCTATCCTTTACAGTATCATGCGCGCGGAAAGCGCGTTCTTCGATCAGGCGCGCTCGACGGCGGGGGCGGTCGGTCTCATGCAAGTGCTCCCGAGCACGGGAAGGCAGGTAGCGAAAGACCTGGGTATGCCCTTAGCGGCCGATGTCAAGCTTTATGATCCCAAGACCAACATCGCACTCGGCAGCCGCTATTTACACCAAATGCTGGCGCGCTTCAACGGCCATCTGGCCATGGCGGCGGCTGCCTACAACGCCGGCCCCGGTAAGGTCGAACGCTGGCGGCCGCAAGGGGGTTGCCAAAACGCGGAGTTCTGGGTGGAGACGATCCCCTATAGGGAAACGCGCCGCTACGTGCGCAATACGCTATTCTACACCGCGCTCTACGAGTGGCGCATGGGAAAGCAGGTGAAGCCTATTAGCGAGCGGCTTGCGGCGGTGTCCCCGCGCGGCGGAACCGCCACGATGCGAATCACCTGCGCCGCTGCGAACGAAGGTAACTACGGCTAAGCTATGATCATCAAAACCATTGCCATCCTGGGAGGCACCGGCTTCGTCGGCCGCCATCTCGTCAATGCCCTGAGCGGCCAAGACTACCGCATCCGCGTGCTCACCCGGCGGCGGGAACGGCACCGCGAGCTGCTCGTGATCCCGACCTTGGACCTCATCGAGAGTGATGTACACGATGCCGCCGAGATGACGCGCCAGCTTGCAGGGTGCGATGCGGTCATCAACCTCGTCGGTATTCTCAACGAGCGCGGCGACGACGGTAGCGGCTTCCGCCATGCCCACGTCGATCTGGCGCGTCAACTCGTGGAGGCCTGCCGGAGCAATCCTATCCACTGCCTTTTGCACATGAGCGCGCTCAATGCGGACGCCGCGGCCGGTCCCAGCCACTACCTCAAGACCAAGGGCGAGGCCGAGGATCTGGTGCACCAAGCGGCCGGAGAGAGGTTGCGGATCACGAGCTTCCGGCCCTCGGTGATCTTCGGCCCCGACGATAGCTTCTTCAACCGTTTCGCCCAATTGCTGCGGCTCAGCCCCTATTTCTTTCCCCTGGCGTGCCCGCGATCGCTGTTTGCCCCGGTGTATGTCACCAACGTCGTGGAGGCTTTCATGCGGGCGCTAGAGGACCCGGCGACGGCGGGACGGCGCTACGATCTCTGCGGACCGAAGCAATACACGCTGCAAGAGCTGGTAGCATATACAGCCACGTGCCTGCATCTACGCCGCCGCATCCTGCCGCTAAACGAGAGACTTTCGTATCTTCAGGCCCAAGTCTTGGAATGGATTCCGGGGAAGCCTATGTCCTTGGATAATTACCGCTCGCTACAGGTCCCGAGCGTGTGCCAGGGCGAGAGTAGGCTCGCGGCCCTGGGTATCGAGCCGGTTGCGATTGAGGCGGTGGTCCCGGCGTATCTGCAAAAACAGCATCAGCGGGCGCGCTATCGGGTCTTGCGAACATTCGCGCGGCGGCAGTGAAGGTCTATAAGGTCGGCGGCGCGGTCCGGGATAAGCTCCTCGGTCGCCCGGTCTCGGACTGTGATTGGGTCGTGATCGGCGCCACGGCGCAAGATCTCTTGGGCCTTGGTTACCGCGCGGTCGGCAAGGACTTCCCGGTCTTTCTCCACCCCCAGACCCACGAGGAATACGCGCTCGCGCGCACCGAACGCAAGGTGGGACCCGGCTACAAGGGGTTCGTGTTCCATGCTTCGCCCGAGGTCTCCTTGGAGGCCGATCTCGAACGCCGCGACGTGACTATCAACTCCATGGCCGAAGACATCGACGGAGGCATCATCGACCCGTACGGCGGGCGCGCGGATCTGGAACGCGGGATCCTCCGGCATGTCTCTTCCGCCTTCGCCGAGGATCCGGTGCGCATCTTGCGCGTCGCCCGCTTCGCTGCGCGTTTCGGCTTTCGGATCGCCGAGGAAACGCTGGCGCTCATGCGCGAGATGGTCGCGGCGGGGGAAACCGAAACCTTGGTTCCCGAGCGGGTTTGGGCGGAGCTCGACCAGGCCCTCGCCGAGCCCAATCCGCGCCTATTTTTCGAGGCGCTGCGGACCTGCGGCGCCCTGCTTGCGCTCTTTCCCGAGATCGAACGGCTCTTCGGCGTGCCGCAACCGCCGCGCCACCACCCCGAAATCGACACCGGACTGCATGTGATGCTGGTGCTCGACCAGGCTGCGCGCTTGAGCGAAGATCCGCGCGTGCGCTTTGCTACCTTGGTGCACGATCTCGGGAAAGGGACGAGCCCGCAAGAGCAATGGCCGCATCACCATGGGCACGAGGAGCGCGGCGCGGATATCATCCTTGGCTTCTGCCAGCGCTACCGCATCCCCAACGACTACCGCGATCTCGCCGTGCTGGTCGCGCGCTATCACAGCCATTGTCACCGTGCCCTTGAGCTTCGGCCCGCGACCCTGCTAACTACCCTCGAAGCCCTGGATGCCTTCCGAAGGCCGGAGCGCTTCGAGCAATTCCTCACGGCCTGCGAAGCCGATGCCCGCGGGCGTACCGGGCTTGAGGATCGCGCCTACCCTCAGCCGGAGTACCTGCGCCGGGCGTTGCGTGCGGCGCAGTCCGTCGATGCAGGCGATCCGATCGCTCAGGGACTCACGGGCGCGGCCTTGGGCAGCGAGATCGGGCGCTTACGCCTCGAGGCGATCAAGGATGTTCTCCCCCAAAACCCTAGCGGCGCCTCAGGATAGTTTTTGTCGGGTTTCCCGACAATAACTAACTAAGCCACTTTCCGACTGACAACGGCAAGCCAAGGCTGTTCAGTGCAAGGTAGTCCCTGCGGTCGATAGTAGTGTTTTATGATCTCGAAACCGGCCGATTCCAGCAGTAGCTGATAGGGAGCGAGCTCAAGGTAAGTGCCGTAGCGATCTCCTTGCCATCCCTCACTGTTTCCTCTGGGATTTGAAGAAAAAAGTATCCCTTGTGGTTTTAGTACGGACCTTAGCTCTTTTAATACCCGGACCATTTCCTGAGAAGGAACATGAAAGAGCGAAGCATTCGCAAAAATACCGTCGACAAACTGCTCCGATAATTCTAGTTTAAGGAAATCTTGGTGGAGCACCAGAAGACCAGTCAGTGATCTCGCCATCTCACAAAATTCGTAGCTCCCATCTAAGCCAATTGCATGATGTCCCTGTTTCTTGAAATAGAGAAGATCGCGGCCCGGACCGCACCCCAGATCCAATAGCGATAGACCTTTCTGGTTGGGCAGAGCCGATAATAATGCCTCATAATTTTGCGTCACATCGTGATCTTTTGTCCCGTGCCAAAAACTATTGGCATTTGCGTCGTAATGTTCGATCGTAGCGGAACTGATATTTTCTAATTCATTGGGTGAACAGAACTTACTCATGGCAATATCGCCTTACCAAATAAAGACCTTTCATTCCATGAAAGATATTCAGAAACAGGACTGGGGTCAAATTACCTCGCTTAATTTTCCTTTTTCAGATTACGAGTACCTACTGGCGCTTGAAACGAGTCAGAGTGTTGGGAGTGAAACGGGCTGGATACCTCACTATCTCACTGTATGGCAGGGAGTCGAGCTTGTGGGAGCAACCTTTGTCTATCTTAAAACTAATAGTTATGGAGAATACATTTTCGACTGGGAATGGGCAGAAGCCTATCATCGGTACGCGCTGCCTTACTATCCAAAGCTGGTTTCCGCCATACCGTTTACTCCTGCTACGGGCGCCAAGATCCTGTTACGCCCGAATGCGGACAGAGAAGCTGTCTCACGCGCACTAATTTCTGCAATACTGGCATTGGCCGAAGAGAAAGGATGTCATTCCGTGCATGGTCTTTTCCTCCCACCGGAAGAAGTCCCTCATTTCGCTGAAAGCGGTTTTGTAATAAGACATAGCTTTCAGTACAACTGGTTTAATAGAGAGTATCGGGACTTTCCCGATTTTTTGGACCATCTTAAGACAAAAAGAAAGAAACAGATCGTACGGGAACGAGAGCAATTAATAGCACGAGGGTTTGAGATCGCGGCGGTTACAGGTAAGGCTATTCTTCCTAGGCATGCCAGCATCATCTACCGGTTCTATCGTTCGACGATAGAAAAAATGGGCGGTTTTCCCTATCTTACATCTGGATTTTTCGATACGGTAATGGAAACGATGAAAGATCGACTGGTTCTTATTTTTGCTTACGACCGGGGAAAGGAAATAGCAGGCACAATCAATTATCGAAAAGGAGATCATCTTTACGGCCGCTATTGGGGCGCTGATGAATACGTGAGACATTTACATTTCGAGCTTTGCTATTACCAGTCCATTGACTATGCCATACGCAATAACATCACACTCTTTGAAGCCGGAGCTCAGGGAGAACATAAGTTCCCACGCGGCTTTCTCCCGGAACTTAACTACAGTGCGCATTGGATTTTTCATCCGCAGTTTCGAACTGCTATTGCCCAGTTCATCAATGAGGAAAAAGCTCTAATCGGCCGACTCATCGACGATAAGCTAGGCAGGTCTCCTTACCATCAACAAATTCAGGGATCAGGTCGTGGATCAACAGTATAAAACTCGATGCCGAGCAGCTGGGGTATGTTGGAGAGCGCCAAAGCCCTCTGGGCAGAGTCGGGCTCAAGTAGCTTCAGAGAATCCTGCCAAAGTTATTAAGGGCATATTTGATTTCTAATATGAGTCGGTCGCGTTTAACTGGAAGAACGCCTTTGTGAAAACAAAAAGAATCTTCGACAAACCCAACCCCAGCTTTTTCGCAGATTGTTACCACTTTTTCTTGACCGTAGTATTCTATGATGTCTTCGTCGCTCGTCTCTCTAATTAGAGAGAACTGATGACTAAGCTTCTTGTTCTTATGGCTACCTTTGACGCAGATGTGGGGCCCACTGTTTGCA
>JALZJW010000169.1 GCA_030859565.1 Pseudomonadota bacterium | reverse complement strand
CCATACCGGCAGCCGGTCATCGGTTGGATGAACGACATTGAACAGCTCAACGCGACCGATCTCCGCAGTTGGTATCGGCGCTGGTATGCGCCGAACAACGCAGTCGTCGTGGTGGTGGGCGATATCGTCACCGATGAGGTGGCCGCGCTGGCTAGGAAATACTTCGGCCCGGTGCCCAAGTCCCCCGTGCTGCCCGTGAAGTCCCGCACGGAGGTGGCGCAAAAAGGGATACGTCGCGTGACCGTCCGGCAACCGGCGAAGGTGCCTTATTTGTTCTTGGGTTTTAAAGTCCCGGTTCTGCGCACGGCCATCGGAGGGTCGAAGCACGTCAGCCACGAAGAGGTGTATGCCCTTGAGGTGCTCGCGGGTGTGCTCAGCGGCGGCGACAGCGCGCGCTTGAATCGGCGGCTGGTCCGCGAGCGCCAGATCGCGGCCGCGGCCAACGCCCGATATAGCTTGACGGATCGCTTGGATAGCCTCTTCGTGTTGGAGGCGACGCCCGCCGAAGGCCGCACGGTCCAGGAACTGGAAACGGCGTTGCGTGAGGAAATCGCGCTCCTCAAGACCAAGCCCATCGACGCGGCGGAACTGCGGCGCATCAAGACCCAGGTGATCGCCAACGATGTCTACGAGCGCGACTCGATGTTCTATCAAGCCATGCAGATCGGCCTCATGGAAACGGTGGGGCTCGATTGGCGGCTCAAGGATCAATATGTCGACAATATCAAGGCCGTGACGGCCGAGGCGGTTCAGAGTGCGGCGCACAAGTATTTTGTTGACGACCGATTAACCGTTGCGATTATGCAACCGGTCTCCTCATCCAGCCTCCCCGCGACCGCTGAAGGAGCGTTATGAAAAATCGTTGCTTCATCCTGTTGCTGATGCTGTGCGCATCCGCGGCTGCTCCCGCCGGCCCGCGGATCGCGTCCTGGCAAACCGCTTCCGGCGCCAAGGTGCTTTTTGTCCGGGCCGGCGAGATCCCCATGGCCGATGTCCGCGTCGTCTTCGATGCCGGCAGCGCGCGCGACGGCGCGCAATGGGGATTGGCCGGCTTAACCAATGCGATACTGGCGGAAGGCGCTAACGGCCTCTCTGGGCAAACGATCAGCGAGCGCTTCGATGACGTCGGCGCCCGCTACGGCAGCGGCGCCCTCCGGGATATGGCCTGGGTCAGTCTCCGCAGCATCACGGAGCCAGCGAGCCTGGAGGCGGCGCTCACCACGCTCGCGCAGGTCTTGCAGTCGCCCGACTTTCCCGCCTCGGCCTTGGAACGCGAGCGCAAGCGGATGCTAACCGGATTGAAACAAAGAGAGCAGGATCCCGGCGCCAAGGCTGAGGACGCGTTTTATTCTAATTTGTATAAAGATCATCCCTATGGCTCGCCGCCTCAAGGGAACGAGAGGACGTTATTGGCGTTAAAGCGCGAGGATGTATTGGCGTTCTACCGGCGCTTTTACAGCGCGCGCAACGCGATCATCGCGATTGTCGGCGATCTCGATCAAGACCGCGCGGCGGGCATCGCGGAGCGGCTCACCGCCAACCTGCCGGCGGGTGCCATGCCGCCGCCATTGCCGCCGGCGCCGGCGCTAAACCAAACCCTGGAGGTCAAGGTTCCGTTCGAGTCGACCCAAACGCATGTCTGGGTGGGCGCTCCCGGAATGGCGCGCGTGGATCTGGACACCTTCCCGCTGTACGTGGGCAATCACAGCTTGGGCGGAGGGGGATTCGTATCACGCTTATATAAGGCCATCCGCGAACGGCGCGGGCTGTCTTATAGCGTTTACAGTTATTTCATCCCCATGCGCGTCACGGGCCCGTTTATCGCCGCGTTGCAAACGAGCAATGCGCAGGCGGACCAGGCGCTCGATCTGCTCGTCGACACCGTACAGAATTATATCGAGACGGGACCCTCGGCGGCGGAGCTCGAAGCCTCAAAGAAGAATATCCAGGGCGGATTCCCGTTGCGGATAGACAGTAACAGCGAAATCGTCGAATACCTCGTGATCATCGGCTTCTACAATCTGCCGCTCGATTACTTGGAGACCTACGTGGACCGGGTCAAGACCGTGAGCCTCAGTGAGATCCGCGACGCGTACCAACGGCGGCTGCACCCGGCGAATCTCGTCAAGATCATCGTCGGGCCGGAACGCGCCGAGACCGCATCGGCACTGCCGGCGGCGCCCCCGCCAGCGCTTCGGCACCTCCATGGTGGCGGCACTCCATAGCAAGGCGCCCGGCAGCGTCCGGATCATCGGCGGCCAATGGCGCCGGACACGGCTGCCCGTGCTCGATGTTCCCACCCTGCGGCCGAGCGGCGATCGCGTGCGCGAGACCCTGTTCAATTGGCTCCAGCCCGTGATCGCGGGCAGCCGTTGCCTGGATCTCTTCGCGGGCACCGGTGTATTGGGGTTTGAAGCGGCTTCGCGCGGGGCTCGCGAGGTGGTGATGGTGGAAAAAAACCACAAGGTAGACAAGGTGTTGACGGAGGCCGCGCGGCGATTGAGCGCGCGAGCGGTCACAATCGTCAACCAGGATGTGCTCGCGTACCTGGATGGTCCGGGCCGGCCCTTCGACATCGTCTTTATCGACCCCCCCTTCGCGCACCGACTCTGGGAACCCTGCATGCTCAAGCTGCAAGCGGGGGGATGGCTGCAGCCCGGCGCTTCCGTGTTTGTCGAAACACCGCAGGGTATCATCCTTTCTTTGCCGGCCCGGTGGGCAGTGGAACGCAGCGGCCGCGCGGGGAACGTGGACTACCTGCTCGCTCGTGCCCATTGATCCGCGGCCTACCATGCGCATCACCGCCATCTACCCCGGCAGCTTCGATCCGATTACCCACGGCCATACGGATATCGTCATGCGGGCCAGCCGCCTTTTCGAGCGCGTGGTGGTCGCCGTAGCCGCGAGCACCACAAAACATACCGTATTCACGGCGGAAGAGCGGCTCGCGTTCGCGCAGACCGTTTTTGATGGAGTACAAAACGTCACGGTCTGCCGCTTCGACGGACTGTTGGCCGATGCGGCGCGCGAGCACCGGGCCAGCGTGATCTTGCGCGGGCTGCGCGCCGTCTCCGATTTCGAGTACGAGTTTCAGATGGCCGGCATGAACCGCAAGCTGGTGCCCGAGGTCGATACCCTGTTTTTAACCACAGTTGAACAGTACGGCTACATCTCTTCGAGCCTGGTCCGGGAGGTGGCTTCGCTCGGGGGAGATGTGAGTGAGTTCGTGCATGCCTCGGTCGTCGCGGCGTTAAACCGGCGGCTGCCGCGGCGCGGGTGAAGACCTCGTCGGCGTCGAGCCGCCGCCTGGCAATCCTTGTCAGCCTCTGGTTTATCTGTACACCGCCGTCCCGCGCCGGGCAGGGGACACAAGCGGCGGTCGCTAGCGCCCACCCCCTCGCAACCGAGGCAGGGACCGAAGTCCTCGCGGCCGGGGGCAATGCCTTCGATGCCGCGGTAGCGGTAAGCGCTGCCTTGGCGGTGGTGGAACCGTACGCTTCCGGGCTGGGCGGCGGCGGGTTTTGGCTCCTGCACCGCGCCCGCGACGGTAAGCAGGTTTTCTTGGACGGGCGTGAGACCGCGCCGCTAAGTGCAGCGCGCGACATGTATGTTAAACCGATCCCCGGTGCATCGATTAACGGCGCGCTCTCGGCCGCCATCCCCGGTTTGCCGGCGGGCCTCGCGCACCTCGCCGCGCACTACGGCCGCTGGCCGCTCAAACGATCTCTTGCGCCCGCCATCGATCTGGCTCGCGGCGGCTTTGCGGTCACGCCGCGCTACCGTGAAATGGCGAAGCTGCGGCTCAATGCCTTGCGCGCCTCCCCGGCCGCCGCCGCGGTGTTCTTGAGCGGCGGCGAGCCGCCGTCCGTAGGCTACCGGATCGTGCAGCCCGATGTGGCCAGTTTGCTTGTAGACCTCGGCGAGCACGGCGTGGCGGCATTTTATACAGGGGAATTCGCCGCCCGCTTAGTGCAAGGCATCCGCGCCGAGGGAGGGATCTGGAGCCGGGGCGATCTTGCCGGCTACCGCGTCGTCGAGCGCGAGCCTATCCGCGCGGATTACCACGGCGTTCGCATCGTCTCCGCGCCGCCACCCTCATCCGGGGGGATCGTGCTGGCCGAAGCCCTCAATATCCTGGAGGGATACAAGCTGGACCGCTTCGATGCGCCCACCCGTAAGCATGTGATCGTCGAGGCCTTGCGCCATGCCTATCGGGACCGCGCGGAGCACCTGGGCGATTCGGATTTTGTCGCGGTTCCTCTAGAGCGGCTCCTGAGCAAGGGTTACGCGCGTGCGCACCGGCGAGGCATCGATCTTGGAAAAGCGACGCCGAGCCATCGCTTACCGGCGGAATCGGTGTCCGGATCCGGCAACACCACGCATTTTTCGATCATCGACTGTGAGGGTAACCGCGTGGCCGCGACCCTCAGCATCAACTTCCTGTTCGGCTCGGGTTATATGGTCCCTGGGACGGGCGTGCTGTTGAACGATGAAATGGACGACTTCAGCGTCAGTCCGGGCGTTCCCAATGTGTATGGCCTGGTGGGCGGAGAAGCCAATGAGATCGCGCCGCGCAAGCGGCCGCTCTCGAGCATGACGCCAACGTTCCTGGAAGATCGCGATCGGCTCGCGATCGTGGGAACGCCGGGGGGTAGCCGCATCATCAGCATGGTGTTGCTCTCGGTTCTCGATTTCGCCGCTGGGCGCCAGATCTCGACTTGGGTGGCGCGCCCGCGGTTCCATCACCAGTATTTACCCGACCGCATCGAATACGAACCTTTCGCGCTCACTCCAAACGAACGAGCCGGCCTGCGGCGCCGCGGCCATGCCCTGACGCGATTAACGCGCCGCTACGGAAACATGCAGGCAATTTTCGTGGACGCCACCGCGCATACTGTTCACGCAGCCAGCGATCCGCGAGGCGAGGGAACAGCACGAGTCTTAAGCCACGGCTTGTGTACGCTTGCGCAAGGATCGAATCCGCGCTAAGACGGCCTTGGGGGAGGCACCTGTGCGACCCTCCGCCCGTAACCCATGTCCTCGGCCTTTTCTGTTACCTATCTCTCCAACCGATTAATTAGCCGAGCTTGGTTATTCCTTATGCGCGACGATTCGCAATCGCCTGTAGTCGGCAAACCAATGCCCGTCGGCAAACAGGATGCATCGCGTCTTATCCTCCACCTTTCGTAGTACCTGCTCTTTCTTATGGTCCGGGACATGGCTCATCACGCCCTGGTCAAACATCGCTATCCAGTTCCGCAAGCCCTGCTCTGCGGCTTCGAGCTTTGTTGGCCTGTCAAAGAGAACGGCACTTCTTACGAAAAGGCCATGCCGCTCGAGGAAGCCCGAGTATTCCGAGACGCTAGGGTAGTACCGGCCGTGCTCAACCTTGACCTCTAACACCTCCCAGATGGCCTCCCGAACGGCCGTCGTGATCGCGGCGATATTTCCTTTGCCACCCAACTCAACGACAACCCTACCGCCTTGCTTCAGGGACTGGGCCATACAAACCACAGCTTGTTCCGCTTCAGTTACCCAGTGAAGCGCGGCATTTGAGAAAACAGCATCGAAAGGCTCTGTAAACGAGAAATCCGCCGCGTCGGCCAAAACAAAGTTAATAGCCGGCCATGCTGTTTGTGCCGCCTCAATCATCTCCGGCGAGCTATCAATGCCTACGACCTCCGCTCCCATTTCGGCAATGAGCTTGGTGAGATGACCCGTGCCACACCCGACATCCAAAATCCGCTCCCCGCGCTTAGGGTTTAGCAGTGCAAGCACCTCTTCTCCATACTTGAATACGAAAGAGTGCTTTCGGTCATACAGAGATGAGTTCCATTTCATATTTTTCGTTCGCACTTCGCTATGTTGCGGGAGCAAATTAAGTTCTTGGCAATGAGCCGCGCCGCGCTGCAATTGCACCTCGTCGATGCCGACCTCGAACGAAAGCTCTCGAACTTCCGGGTCTATTACAACCTCTACCGGGTTCACAGCGGGATCGATGGGAGCACGCCCGAAGAATGAAGCGGCAATCGTAATGAACCGTCACTATCGTTGAGCGGCTTTTGCTGGATGTCGCACTGTCATGGCTTGTTCCAGATACCGATAGCCGCCTAAAATTGGATTTGGCTCAGGACACCTTGAGGTGCTCAATCAAATTACGCCTTCGCTCCGTCTCTCCTTACCTTCCTGCAAAAAAAGACCCCGCCGGGTGGCGGGGTCTCGTGAAACCTGCTTACGCAGTGCTTGATGTTTAGGCCGGCTGGACTGTCGCCGCCGACGGGCCCTTCGGGCCCTGCTCCACGTCGAAGGTTACCTTTTGGCCCTCCGCCAGGGACTTGAAGCCGCCGCCCTGGATGGCAGAGTGATGCACGAATACATCCTTGCCGCCGTCTTCCCGGGTAATGAAGCCGTAGCCCTTACTGTCGTTGAACCACTTTACTATTCCTGTAATCACGGAAATACCTCTGTTTGGTTGAATTGGAATGGTGCAATCCCGATCCTGAAGGCGACATTGCGGGAGTAACTACCGAAAAAACCTGGAGGGACTTCCGAACTGACTACAAGACGCGCACTGCAACGAATGCATTATAAGTGATATGGACACAAAAAGCTATAATCAGCCTATTCCAATGCAAGATGAGTCTGAAGGGAGGGCTTATTTCTAACACAAGATGAGTCTGAAGTAGGTCGGCGACTGTTCATGATGGGAGGATG
>JALZJW010000168.1 GCA_030859565.1 Pseudomonadota bacterium | reverse complement strand
CTCGACGATTTGCTCAAGCGTCCGGCCGATCCTTTCGTGCTCGAATTCATTCGCGCCCAGCGCTCGATCCTCGCCGAACGGATGGCTGAAATGTGATGCGCACCATGGTTCGTCATTCTGAGAGATGTGAAAGAACCGTCGCGAGCGAAGGGAGGTCGCGTTCCGCCGGAGCGCAGGAACCGGAGTGTATATTGAAATACATGAGGATTCCGAGCACCGCCGGAACGCGAGATCCCGAGCGCAGTAGGTTTTTTCACAACCTCTGAGAGCCTGGGCAGTTCGCCGCGGACAGCACGGACGTGCTGCGCTGGGCCGAAGCGGGCGGCGCGGCGGCCGTGGCCTGGCACTCGCTGACCAACTGCGCTTACCTGCTCAAGGGCGACGGGCGGCCTTTTCTGGAACGCCTGCTGCGCCTCGTCGAGGTGGCGCCCGTGGCGACCGCCGAGCTGACCCCACACATATCACCACGAGATGCCGTGGCGCTGTCAACGCCGGAACCTCAAGGCGATGCACCTGCGCTTCCGGGACCGCGGAACCGAGCGCTTCGAGCTCGGCCGCCGGGTAGCTTCCCTTCATCGCCAGGATGCGCCCGTCGTCGCGACTCACCGGCATGGCCAAACGCACCAGTATATCGAGCGATCCCACGGCCCGAGAGATCACGGTCGAAAAGGCGGTTTCAGGACGATAGTCTTCGGCCTGCGCGTGCACGATCTCGACGCGCCCCGGCTCTAGCTCGATGAGCACTTGGCGCAGGAAACGGATCTTCTTGAGGCTCCGATCGAGGAGCACCCATTCTCGATCGGGATCCGCGAGGGCCAACACCATGCCTGGTATACCCGCGCCGCTGCCGATATCGAGGAGCCGTTCGCCGTGGAGGTAAGGGAGCACGGCGAGGCTGTCCAAGAGGTGCCAGGTCACCATCGCATCGGGATCACGGATCCCGCTGAGATTGTAAATGCGATTCCAGCGGTGCAGTAAACGCAGGAATCCGATCAGGGCCGCGCGCCGATCCGCCGCGAGATCGAGTCCCAGGGATCCGAGCCCCGCGTCCAGATGGAGCGCGAGCGCATCCACGGGCTTAAGCGCTCTGGGCGCGAGCTAAAGTCCGTTTCTTCAAATGCACGCGCAGCAATGAAATCGCCGCGGGGGTAATGCCTGAGATCCGGGAGGCCTGCCCGAGCGTCGCGGGCCGGTGTTGCGATAATTTTTGAACGACCTCTGCCGACAAACCGCGAACCCCCGTATAGTCCAAATCGAGCGCCAGCGGAGTCTCCTCCTGTGCCTGATTTCTCGTCACCTCTTGCAGCTGCCGATCAATGTAGCCGTGGTAGCGGGCTTGGATTTCGATCTGCCCGGCCACGGTGGGATCATCGACGCCGGGCCCCGCGCCGGGCAATGACATGAGAGCTGAATAGGCTAAATCCGGCCGCCGCAACAGCTCGGCGAGTGTCTGCTCGCGCGCCAATGGCCCGCCGAGCGCGCGCAGGGCATCGCACGGCGGAATTTCGTCCGGCCGCAACCATGTCGCCCGCAGGCGCGTTTGCTCCGATGCGATCCGGTCGCGTTTGGTTTCAAACCCGCGCCAGCGCACATCGTCCACCAGGCCCAATGTCCGGCCTTTCGGCGTGAGCCTGAGATCGGCGTTATCTTCTCGCAACATCAGCCGGTACTCGGCGCGGCTGGTGAACATCCGGTACGGCTCGCTCGTGCCGCGGGTGATCAAATCATCGATCAGCACGCCGATATAGGCCTCATCGCGCCGCGGGGTCCAGGTACCCCGGCCCTGGACCATTAAGGCCGCATTCATTCCAGCGATCAATCCCTGGGCCGCGGCTTCCTCGTAGCCAGTCGTGCCGTTGATCTGCCCGGCGAAAAATAATCCTCCAATATGCTTGGTCTCGAGCGAGGGCCGCAAGTCGCGCGGGTCGAAAAAATCGTATTCGATTGCGTAACCGGGACGCGTGATGTGGGCTCGTTCGAAACCCGCGATCGAACGCACGAACGCCATCTGGACGTCGAAGGGAAGGCTGGTCGAGATCCCGTTCGGATAGACTTCATCGGTCTCCAACCCTTCCGGTTCGACGAAGATCTGATGGGTCTCCTTGGCGGCAAACCGCACGACCTTGTCTTCCACCGAGGGACAATAGCGCGGACCCACCCCTTCGATAGTGCCGTTATACATCGGCGAGCGGTGGAGCCCCGCACGAATCAAGGCATGGGTGCGCGTGTTCGTGCGGGTGATATGGCAGTGGACCTGGCGTGGATGTTCGGCGTTCGTGCCGAGAAAAGAAAATACCGGTACCGGTTCGTCCCCTGGTTGCGCCTCCATATTCTCGTAGTCCAGCGTGCGTCCGTCGAGCCGCGGAGGTGTCCCCGTCTTCAGCCGGCCGACTCGGAACGGCATTTCCCGCAGCCGTTGCGCCAGAACATTGGACGGCGGATCCCCCGCGCGGCCTCCTTGGTGGTTTTGATCGCCCACATGGATCTTACCGCCGAGAAAAGTCCCCACGGTCAAGACGACACAGGGCGCCTCAAAGCGCAGCCCGATCTGCGTGACGATCCCGGCGATGCGGTCACCGGCCAGCATCAGGTCCTCGACTGAGTTTTGAAAGATCGTGAGATTGGGTTGTGCTTCGAGCGCTCGCCGCACGACGCGCTTATAGAGGGTCCGGTCGATCTGCGTACGGGTTGCGCGCACCGCCGGACCCTTGCGGGCGTTCAATATCCTAAACTGGATCCCCGCCCGGTCGGCGGCCTGCGCCATCAACCCGCCGAGGGCATCGATCTCCTTGACCAAATGCCCTTTGCCGATGCCGCCGATCGCCGGGTTGCAGGACATCTGCCCGAGCGTCTCGATGTTCTGCGTCAATAACAGCGTCCGGGCGCCGAGCCGCGCCGCGGCTAACGCCGCCTCGGTTCCGGCGTGGCCGCCCCCCACGACGATGACCTCAAACCTATCGGGATACAACACGCGATCGAGCTAAAGGCGGGACATCAACCTAAGAGTCGATCCAGCTCAATGAGCTACTTCGCGCCCAGGATTGTCACGGCGCGTTGATAGTCCTTGGGTTTTACCCAAAAGATCATGCCGAAGCGCCCGTCACCGGTGCTAATGGCATCCGCCGCGGTGACATTGATCTTCTTATCCGCGAGCTTTGCCAGCGGGGCTAAGGCGGCGCCCACTTCGTCATCCCCTTGAACCAAGAATCCCTTTCTCGGGTTGCTCACTTTCCATTTGTTAAGCTTGGCGACCTTGGTCAGATCCGCCATTTTCTGCGGCATAAGATCGAATTGCGCCAGGCCCTGGCCGCACGGGAACGCGCTGAACGCAAGCAAGTTGACGCCTGCCTCCTTGAGTACTTTTAGGATCTTCCCACCCTGCCCCGCGCGGCTAGCGATGGTGAGGTAACAGTAGTCCACCTTGCGAACGGTGTGTGCCATTTTTTTTCTCCTTAATCGGTGTGCGCGAATTGTTAAATCGATTCTTAATTTCCACTGTAGAATAATACCATACGATTATAGCACCTGAGGATATCGAATGGCCGCTTCGGCGAAGCAGAGAAAGCTCGAACGCAACAAGTTGCAGAAGCGCATACGCCGCAACGTGGGCGGGCCATCGAGGACTTTCACATGATCGACGAAGACGACCGGGTGATGGTGTGCCTTTCGGGCGGCAAGAATTCCTACACGATGCTCGATATCTTGCTCAACCTCAGGCGGCGCGCGCCCGTGGCATTCGAGCTTGTGGCCGTCAATCTCGATCAAAAACAGCCGGGCTTCCCCGAGGATGTATTGCCGCTATATTTGCAACGCCTCGGCATCCTTTTCCACATCATCGAACGGGACACCTATAGCATCGTCAAGCGCGTGATCCCCGAGAGCGCGACCATGTGCGGGATCTGGTCGCGGCTGAGACGTGGAACTTTATACAGATTCGCGCGTGAGCACGGTATGAGCAAGATCGCGCTTGGTCATCATCGCGATGATATCGTGGAAACCTTTTTCCTGAATATGTTCTTCGGCGAGCTGAAGGCCATGCCACCCAAGTTATTGAGCGATGACGGGAAGCACGTGGTCCCCTCGCACCTCGCCGACACCGCGCTCTTTGACTTCGCGCGGCTGGGACATGCCAACGGCGAGGGACTCCCAACCCAAAAATGGCTGGTCGCGGAGGAAACACAATGACTCTGCTCGCCGAATCTGCCGATGCGCAGACACTCATGCATTCGATTCTGCAACGCATCGCCACCGGACCGGAGATGAGCAAAAGCATCTCGGAGGCCGATGCCCGGGGCGGGATGCGCGCTGTGCTCGACGCTCAGGTGGATCCCGTTCAAGCCGGGATCTTTCTCATCGCGCTGCGCATGAAGCGCGAAACCGACGAAGAGACGCTCGGGGTGCTGCAAGCGCTCCTTGAGGTCACGCACACCGTCACCGCTTCAGTCGATGAACTTCTGGTGCTGAGCGACCCGTATGACGGTTGTAAGCGCATGCTGCCTGCGTCGCCGTTCTTACCCGCCCTTCTCGCCGCTTGCGGCGTACCCGCGATCACGCATGGGGTTGAGACGCTGGGACCCAAGTTCGGGCTGACTGCCCGGCAAGTGCTGCGCGCGGCGGGCCAACCGGTCGGCCTTAGCGTTGCGGAGGCCGCCGAACGCGTTGCAGATCCGGACATCGGCTGGGCTTACGTGGACCAATCCTCCTACGCCCCCCAAGCGCATGCCCTTGCGCCGCTACGCAACCTCATCGTAAAACGATCGGTACTCAACACCGCCGAGATAGCGATGGCGCCCGTTCGCGGCCGCCGGAAAACGCATTTGATCACAGGCTATGTGCATAAGAACTATCCGCGTATCTATGCCCTCCTCGCCCGCGCCGCGCGCTTCGACTCGGCCTTGATCGTGAAGGGCTTGGAAGGCGGCGTGATCCCTTCCTTACAGAAACCCGCGCGCTTGTTCTACTACCGCGAACACATCGAGCTCGAGTCGATCGAGATCGACCCGGCGAGTTTGCGCCTCGACCGAACCGAACGGGCCGCGCGAGTGCCTCACGCTGCGCCAATGGCGTCGGAGCCCGCGGCCGCGGATCCGAATTCCCTTGCACGCGCCGCGGCCGATCGAGGAATGGAGACGCTGGACGGTAAACCAGGGCCCATGCGGGACGCATTGGCCTTCGCCGCCGCCTTGTGTTTATGGCACATCGGCCGTCACGCCTCCGTGAGTGACGCTGTTGAGGAGGTGCATGGCGTGCTAACAAGCGGCGCGGCCGGTGGGAGAGGGAGTTAACGGAATACCCATAGATTTTGCCGAGGAGCCAGAAAAAATAATGAAAATCGTGATTGCCCCCGACTCCTTCAAAGAGAATCTTACCTCCCTAGAGGTTGCGACCGCCATCGAGCGCGGGATCCGGCGTGTCCTGCCCAGGGCGCGATGCGTCAAGATCCCGATGGCCGACGGTGGCGAGGGCACGGTGCAGTCACTGGTCGATGCCACGGCGGGCAGCCTGCTGCGAAAGCGGGTGCGCGGTCCCCGTGGCGAACCGGTGAGCGCTCGTTACGGCATCCTCGGTGATGGCGAGACCGCGGTCATCGAAATGGCCGAAGCGTCCGGGCTGCCGTTAGTCCCGAGAGCAGAGCGAAACCCGCTCGAGACGACCACCTACGGTACCGGGGAGCTCATTGTCGATGCCATCGCAAGGGGGATCAAGTCCATAATCATCGGCATCGGCGGTTCGGCGACGGTCGATTGCGGAACGGGCATGGCGCAAGCGCTCGGGGTGAAATTCATGGGCGCCAACGGTAAGGAGATCACCACGCTATGCAGCGGCGGTATGCTCGATCAGATCGCCAAGATCGATATGAGCGGTCTCGATCCGAGGGTGAGAAAAACCCGAATCATTATCGCCAGCGACGTGGATAATCCCTTGTATGGCCGGCGCGGCGCGGCCTATGTCTTCGCTCCGCAAAAAGGCGCGACCCCGGAGATGGTGAAGGTGCTCGATAGCAATCTCCGGCGCGTGGCGGCGGTAATTAAGCGGAATTGCGGCATCGACGTCGCCAAGTTCAAGGGCGCCGGCGCCGCCGGAGGATTAGGGGCGGGGCTGGTTGCTTTTGCCCGGGCGCGGATTAAACGCGGCGTGGATCTGGTGATCGAAGCGACGCAACTAAAGCGCTACTTGCCAGAGGCGGATCTGGTCATTACCGGCGAGGGGCGGATCGATTTTCAGACCGCGTTCGGCAAGACGCCGGCAGGAGTCGCGAAGGCGGCCAAGCAATTCAGGGTGCCCGTGGTGGCTATCGGCGGGGGGCTTGCGGACGATGCTCGGGGGGTCTATTCCCATGGCATTGATGCCCTCGAAGCGGGGGCCGCGCGCGAGATGGATCTCGCGGAGGCCTTGCGTCTCTCGAGGCAGCACTTGGAGAACGCGGGTGAGCGCGTTATGCGCCTGATCTTAATCGGAAAAACCTTAGGTCAACGCCGGGCAGCGGGCGTACGGCGGCCGGGCCGGTAAATGTTTCGCGCAGCTCAGAGTTTGCGAAAAAACCTACTGCGCTCGGGATCTCGTGTTCCAACGGTGCTCGGAATCCTCATGTAATTCAACATACACTCCGGTTGCTCGTCTCGTCCCTGAGACTCGCCCCTTCGGGCTTGCGCTCCGTTTCGCTCCCGGCGAAACGGTCCTGCGCTCCGGCGGAAAGCCAGGGCCAGGGAATGGCCCTGTTTGGCGCGCCGAGGATGCAACTCGACCTCCCTTCGCTCGCGACGGACTTTCACAAACTCTCAGCAATGCGTCGCGGATGCGTCGCTTTCGAACTCGGAGAAGCGCACCGGCAAGGTTTCCTTGGTGGACAAGCTACCCGCGGGATCTTTTTACGACGATGAGTTTTTGAGCATCCGCGAGCCCGGCGGGGATCACCATCCTACCACCGCGCTTGAGCTGATGTAGCAGGGGAGTCTATTCCAATGCAAGATGAGTCTGAAGGGAGGGCTTATTTCTAATACAAGATGAGTCTGAAGTAAGGCGGCGACTGTTCATGATGGGAGGATGAAGACCATCATGAACGACGGACAATTAG
>JALZJW010000167.1 GCA_030859565.1 Pseudomonadota bacterium | reverse complement strand
CCAATTGGAGCCGATGCGGGCGCTCAGATCCGGTCCGAAGATTCGAGAACATTCCCCTGCATTTTTAGGAGCCCAAATACTATGAATACCCCCACCAAGCAGGCGACGACCGAGCCTGTACAAACACGCAGCGAGGCCGAGATCGAGTTAGAGCGCGGTCTGCTTATCCGCAAGCACATAACTGATGGCGGCCTCGATGCGAAGATGGCCGACCAGCTGATCAGGGATCGCGTGCCGCTCGATAAAGCGCGGGAACAGATCCTAAATGCGTTGGCGGATCGGACATCCGAGGTGAATATTCGGAGTGCGGCCGCTATATATCCTGCAACGCCGCACGGCGGGGAGCTGTCAGGAATGACCGAGGCGCTTTGTGTGCGGGCTGGTATCCTTCCTAAGCCGACGGTGTCGGCAGAGCCTTATTTGCACATGAGGCTTTCCGACATGGCGGGGATCTGCTTGGAGAGCGCGGGTCACCGGATGCACGGCCAGGCGCCGGATCGGATCCTCCGCGCGGCCTTACACACCACGAGCGACTTTCCAAACCTTCTGCTCGGGACCGGAGAGCGAGCTTTGAGGATGGGGTACGAGGCGTTCAGTGGTGGTTTGATCAGGATCGCCAAGCAGTCCACCGCGAGAGATTTCCGAGCCAAGAACAAGTTGCAACTGAGTGAGGCGCCGGAGCTGCTGGAAGTCTCGGAGCACGGCGAGGTCATCCATGGCTCCATGACCGAGAGCAAAGAGTCCTATGCGCTTGCCACCTATGCGCGGATCTTCGGGCTTACGCGACAATCGTTAGTGAACGACGACCTTGGCGCGTTCATCGATACGATCGGGAAGTTCGGGCAGTCGGCCGCGGAATTGGTCGCGAAAAAGTTGGTAACGCTCTTACAGAGCAATCCGGTCATGTCCGACGGTGTCGCGCTGTTCCATGCAACACATGGGAACCTTGCGGCTACCGGGGGTGCTATTGATTTAACCAGTCTCGGGGCTGCCCGCAAGGCGATGCGGTTGCAGAAGGGTCTCGATGGCGTGACGCCGATCAATGCAATGCCTAAGTTTTTGGTTGTTCCGGCGGCGCTTGAGACCGTGGCCGAGCAGTACCTAACGCAGATCGCCGCAACGCAATCCGCGGATGTAAACCCATTCGGCGGACGGCTGGAGCTGGTTGTTGATCCTCGGCTCGATGCGGTGAGCGCTACCGCCTGGTACCTGGCCGCAGATTCAGGGCTGATCGACGGACTCGAGTTCGCCTATCTGGACGGCAGCGATGGGCCTATATTCGAGACGAAAGAGGGCTGGGAAATCGATGGGCTGGAGTTCAAAGCCACCTTGGACTTCGGCTGCGGGGTTCTGGATCACCGGGGTCTGTACCGTAATCCGGGACCGGCGTAACGCGTAACTGGGCCAAGTAAAGGCAACGGCTCTGCTGCGGGATGAAAGGCGGCGGAGCCTTCTAGCTCATTGGTTCATTACAGGGCTGTGTACGCACGCAAGAGATGAGCTCCGATTGCACAAGGCGAGTGATTCTAATATAATCAATTACTTGGGTCCTATCCATCCAAATCCCAGCGCGGGTGATTCGGACCCCGTTCGCACGCTAATTTCAAACTTTTCCTAGTGTTCCACCCCTCAAGCATGGCCATAACCACGCAGCTTTGGACTATTTCCGGCCTATCGATCGAGCTGGTCATTGACCGCCGCACCCTGGCAAAGCGACTCGCGAGCCTTCGGCCCGACGATATGCGGACCGAGGGCGGCAAGCAGATCAAGCGCTGGCGTCTGTCGCGTGTCCTTGCGCACCTACAGGGCAACGGGAAAAGCGAGGCGGCCTACGACCGCGAGGCGCTTGAGGAGATGGTCTGTCGTAGCATCTACCCTGCCGTTGTCAGTTCGCGGTATTTCAGGGGCTTGACCATTAATTACCTGCGCCAAGATCTCGGTGTCCCGACGGTAGATGCGCTACGCGCGTACCAAGTAGCATGCCTGGGCCTGTGCTACGCACTCGCCGAGTTTTTCAAGCTGGTCAACGATAGTCTTGATGGCGTCGCCGAGCGCGAGGAAATCCCACCGGCCGATCTTGCCGACTTTGAAGTTCTGGCGCCCAGTTGTTTCGAGGAGCTTAAGAACATCGGCCCCGAGGCGTACGCCGCGAAGTATTGGCCAGACAAGGCCGCGGAGCCTTGACGACCCGCTGACCCCCACTTACGAGGCGGGGTCCCTTTCCGTGATGTCCCAAGGAGGCGGGGGGTGTCGGTGGTTTCTAGGTTAGGGGGGTATCGCGAGCGCCGCTATACTTGTCGTACAATATCCGGAGGCGCTTGTATCTCTACTGGCCGACGAAGCTTTATGAGGCGCGACGCTTTCACCCAACAAGACTTGAGGAACACACCGGCCTACGGCATTCCTGAGGCCGCGGGCTACCTACGTCTGCCGGTGTCCACGCTTCGCGCTTGGATGCTTGGGCAGCGCTACCGCGACCGCGGAGAGCCAAAGTTCTTCAAACCGGTAATTGAGATCGCCGATCCCAACAACCGGCATCTATCCTTCATTAACCTCGTCGAGGCGTTCGTGCTCGCCGGAGTTCGACGCAAGCACGACATCTCATTGCCCAAGGTGCGAAAGGCGGTGGCTTACCTGCGCCGCACGTTCGATACAAAAAGACCTCTGGCGGAAGAGAAGTTCCAGACGGACGGCGTAGATCTTTTCGTAGAGAAGTTCGGCTCGCTGATCGGAGCGACGCAGGAAGGCCAGGTTCAGATGCGCGAGATCATCCACGACCGCTTGAAGCGTGTTGTGCGCGACCCGCGAGGGATGCCGGAGAAGATTGTCCTGTTTCCTGCGGGGCGCGAAAAGGCCAGGAGCGCCGACGTGGTGATCGATCCGAAGTTCTCGTCCGGGCGGCCGATTCTCGATGGCCTCGGCGTGCGCACCGCAATCCTAGCAGAGCGCTTCGATGCCGGCGACAACGTCGAAGTCCTAGCACGCGAATACGATGCCCCGCCCGAGGCTGTCCAGAATGCCATCCGCTGCGAGCGCCGCGCAGCGTGAAGCCAAGCGGCTCTTATCGCTTACCTTCTTTCTAGATTACCAGATCGGCCGGTATATCGTCGCGGAAATGTTGCGCGGCGCGGGTGCACGGGTCGAAGTCCATTTGGACCATTTCCCGGGCAACACGCCCGATCACGAATGGATTCCAGAAGTCGGACGGCGCGGCTGGGTGTTAATCACGAAGGACCAGAATATCCGCCGCAACCCACTTGAGCGGGCGGCCTACGCGACCGCGAAGCTGCGCGGCTTCATCGTGACCGGCAAGGACATGAACGGCAACGAACTCGGCGATCTGCTCGTGCGCTGCCTCGACGGAATGGTCCGCCGCACCGCGGGGCGCACGGGACCTTTGCAATTTACCATCTCCCGCGGCGGCACCTTTAAGAAAATGATCTAAGCGATGTGAGGCGTGCGGCAACTCGCCTAGCCCTCGCCTCGGCCGTCTTTTTTTCTTGAAACCGGCATAGGGATCAACTATACTGAAGGTAGGCGTTTAGTAGCGCCACACAGAGCGGTCACCGCACCCGTCAGACTCGCGGTTTTTTTGTGCCTCAGTTATTTGCCGGGCGTGCGACCGGAATACAAGACCCGAAAGGGGAATACCGTTGCGCCGTCTCTGTGCGGCTACTAAGCGCCCGGCGCCCCATCATTTCCGATGCGCGTCAACAATTCTGAAAAGAGCGTGAGGCACAACATGACAAAGACGAACTTGAAATGGACGGACTTGGAATGGTTTGAATGGGCCGATGGCCGCGAGATGGCCGGCCGCAGCCTAGCCACCGGGGAGCGTGAGCGGCTTATTTTGACACGGAAGGGTTCCTGGGGGATCGAACGAAAATCGGACCAGAAAGGGGCGCGCTCCACCTGGAAGGATGTCGAGTGGCCAGAAGCAATCGCATGGCTCACCTTAAACGGCCACCTAAACGGCCGCGTGGTCCCGAAGGAGTGGATAACTGGCGGTGGACCTGACTCGTGCATGAACGCGGTTGGGTTGTGGGCGCACGGTACCCTTAAATACATCCGCGTGAAGGCGACTGGGCGTTCCTAACCGCAAACCTACACCCGCCCCTTCGGGGGCGGTTACCAATCAAGGAGATCAAAAATGAACAACCTCCCGGAAACCGGATTTCTGAGGCTCACACAGATAATCGGCGATCCAAGGGCCGATCCGCCGATCCCTCCAATCTTTCCGATTGGCAAGACTGCTTGGTGGCAGGGGGTACAAGATGGCCGCTACCCGAAGTCAATAAAGCTCGGTCCGCGCACGACTGTTTGGAGGGTAGAGGACATTCGGAAATTAATTGATACGGTGGGCCGATGATATTGCAAACGCGCTGTTGCTCTTTCCTTCGCCATACCCTGGGGGTGGCCGCACCGTTACTCGTAACGGGTAAAACCCCACCTCGAAGAAAAAGCACGGATGCGCTCTTGCCCTTTAGGTGGGAGCGGAGCGCGATCGTTCAAATCTAGGGGGCTGCACCGTTGGGCGCGAGCATTGATAAAAACACCCTCGCATCCCTTCGAGGGTGTACAGGGCCGGATCGCGGGAGGGGGATGCGAGCCGGCGCCTGCCCGAGATGTATCGGCAGGATGCGGGTGGACATTTACCGCTAAGGGTCCCTGGGGTGCCGAGCGCGAGCGTTCAACCTGCCACGCGCCGCCGGGGGGCGTATGAGGGCCGGCGAGAAGCCGAGCGCGATCGCGGCTTGGCTCAACACCCTCGGGTTTGTCGGCACGGGCGCCAACGGTAAACTGGGTTTCTGAAGTAAGAGGACCTCAGCTACAGCAGCCGCGGCCCCGCGGGCGGCTTTCCTCATCGGCGCCGATGGGCCGACCAGTGCCCGAACTGGCTAAATAACAACCCGTCTTTCGGGTTGCCTTATCAGCCACCAGGTGACGAACATCGCCGCCACTCCCTTAAATGGGGGGATTCTTGGCGAGGCATGGCGAGGCGAGGACGGGACCGCGGGGATTGATCGAACGAACGACTTAACCGAGAGGGATAGACCGATCTACGCGCCGACTGTTAATTCCAGGGGTAGCAAATCAGTAGCAATGCGGTTTTGTGCTTCCGTGCTACGTGCGCAAGTTGCTGTTTTTTCTGGCTCCCCGGGACGGGCTCGAACCGCCGACCTAGTGATTAACAGTCACCCGCTCTACCGACTGAGCTACCGGGGAATCGGCGCTATGGTACTGACGCGCCCTGCACCGGTCAACCGAGGATCTTGTCCCCGGCACTTAATCCAGCGCGCGTTGCGTGATGAGAGCGCGCAGCGCGCGTTGGCGCGTTTGATCGATCGGAAAATTCCGAAGAAATAGGGCCCCGAGCGCCATCAGCACGCCCGGCAACCAGCCGTAGACCGCCATGAGCGCGAATTCGGAGCTGGGGGTATGCGTGCTCGCGTCGGCGGGTTCGAACCCGAAATACGCCGGGAGCACGGTCGCTAACAACACCCCGAGGGCGATGGCGAATTTGTAGGTCATCGCCCAGATGGCAAAATAGAGGCCGGTACGCTGCCGGCCCGAGGTCACGGTGTCATGATCGACGACATCGGCGGCGATGGAGTTCGCCAGGAACAGGATGGACGCGAAGCTGCTGCCGCGAATCGCGAGCACGCCGATGAGCGGCCAGCCATCGCCCTGCCCGTGGAAGGGCAGGAGCAGGCTCCATATTCCGGCCCAAAGCGCCGCCAGGCACAAGGCGCGGTGTTTGCCGATGCGATCGGAGATCCGGATCCATAGCGGCACCAGTGCGATGGTGGCGATGTTCTCGAGCAGCAGCATGCTGGCGAAGAGATGCGGGGTCTCGGTGACGTGGACCAGGACGATCTTATGCAGTGTCGCTTGAACGATAAGCCCGGAGACGAACAGAACGACGGCGATCATCATGCGCACGAACGCGGGATTTCGCGCCACGAGCATGAAACCCGCGAAACCCCGCGGCCATTCGCCCGCGAGCGTATCCGGGGGACGCTCGGGCACCGTCTTGAACGCAACGATGAGTAGCGGCGGCAGTGTCAGGATCACGGTCAGGGCAATGGCTTTCAACTGCGTCTCCGGTTCTTGCTGACCGAGAGATTCCAGGACCATGAGCACCAACACGAACACCAATTGGCCGGCGAACCCGAAGGCCTCCCGCCAGGCGGTCACGCGCGAGCGTTCCGAATAGTCCGTGGACAGCTCCGCTCCCCACGCTTTGTAAGAAAGATCCACCAGCGTGAACGAGATAAAGAACACGCACGTCCACCCTAAAAGGTATCCAAACGTCACGCCCGGCGGCGGCGCGAAGATCATCCAGAGCGAAAGCATGAACAGGGGCGCGCCGGCGGCAATCCAGGGTTTTCGCCGTCCCCAGCGCGTGTTCCACCTATCGCTTACGATGCCTATGAAGGGATCGATGATGACATCGAGGATGCGCGAGGCGGCAATCGCGATCCCCACCGCCGCGAGCGGTAGCGCCATGTAATTGGCGTAATACGAAGGTACGAACAGCGCCAGCGGCAAGGCTGCGATCGCATAGGCCATGTAAGGCAGGCTGTAAATCACCATCATACCGGTGGTGATCTTTGGGGCGCTCAGGCCTGGAGCGTGAGGATGCAAACTAACCCTTGGAGGCTCGGGTGAATGGGTATGACATAGGCCGCTGCCGAGTGACTCCGGTTACGCGCCTTTAACAGCTAGCCTTCCTGCTCCGATAGGAGCTTCGATCCGCGCTCGGCGTGCAGGCGGGGTTGTTGCTTCCGGACTCCGGCCAGCTCCTCGGCACGGCGATCCAGCGTCTCCAACTGCTCCCGCAACCAAACCACCCATTCCTGGCTTTGCTCGGGAGACAGATTGCACGGGATCTTCTTCGGTTCGCCGATCGCGAGCCCGATACGCGTGAAGAGCGCGGGGATCTCCATGCGGTCCCAACGATGCTTGATGATGCGTTTGCGGCGCGCCGTCGCGGACGCGGGGACCACCACGTAACCGAGCTCCGCGGCCAGCTTGACGGCGCCGCGTTTGACCTTGTGATACGGACCGAGCGGGCCATCGACGGCGATGCCTCCGTTCGGGCGCCGCTCCAAGGCGCGGCGCATGATCTCGAGGGCATGGGTACGGCCGCGAATGGGAACCTGTACGCACT
>JALZJW010000166.1 GCA_030859565.1 Pseudomonadota bacterium | reverse complement strand
TGGGTTGGGAATCAGATCTACCTGCTCTCGGTGCTCCTCGCCCATAACCTCGGCCGCGAGCTACAGATGATTGCGCATCCCCCTTCACGCGTGACCCTGAAGAAACGGCCGGCCTTCTGGGTATTCGAACGCCTGGATACGTTTCGGCGTGTCCATATAGATGTGCACGAAGCACTTGAGATACTCTGCCATGAGAGCCGGGGCGCAGCACCGGGTCACACGGCCATGCCTGGTCGGGACCAGCAGCGGTCGTCTGGCCGGGGTGTGAGTGGCCGCGGCCGGGGGTTCGCTATCGATGCGTGCCCCGATCCATCTCGTGCCCCTCCTCGCAGATCCAGCAGTGGCACGAATGATCTCGATGTGCCATCATCTGTAACGCTATGGCATACCTCACATCGCCCACGGAGGTACAGCTCGCCCCCAGGGGCGCCTGGTCACCCCGGCCCAGCTTTGGCGGTTGCTCGGTTTCGATCTCGGCGACACGCTGGTCGCCCGCCTCGAAAACGGCCGGTTGATCCTCGAGATACGGGAGGCGATCCGGCGCCGCCTCAAGGACCGCTTTGCCCGCCTGCCGGTGGGAAAGAGCCTCGCGTCCGAATTGCTGACCCAGCGCCGCCGAGACGCCGAAATGGAAGAAAGCCGGTGAAGGCGGTGCTCGACGCCTCGGCCCTGCTCGCTAGCCCATCTTTCTCAACCCACCTTAGGAAATGCCGAGTTTTCGAGGTTTACCCTTCGGGAAGGCGCATAAACACTCGGGGTCGAGTTTCGAACTGGCTGTAGTGTAGACCAAGTGTCTTGTCAGCCGCCGGGTTTTGCATACAATGGGGCGGCATTATGGATTTGCGATGCAACCGGCGCTTCAAAGACGGCAAAGAGCACTGCTACTGGAACATTGTCGAAGCCAAGCGCTGTGCCGATGGTAGAGTGGTGCAACGCCAGGTCCTGTATCTGGGTGAGATCAACGACAGCCAGCACGAGGCTTGGTGCCGGGTGATCGAGGTGTTTGATGAAGACACGCGACGGCGCACGCAACTCGCGTTATTTCCCGTCGAGCGCGAGCTACCCGAACACGCCAAGGCTTATAGCGTCCAGGTGCGGCTGGACGCCATGCAATTGCATCGGCCGCGGCAATGGGGCGCCTGCTGGCTTGCCTGCCGGTTGTACGAGCAACTTGGGCTCGATCACTTCTGGCAAGCACGCCTGCCGGATAGTCGAGAAGGCACCCGTTGGCGACACATTGTGCAGACACTGGTGGTTTACCGCTTGCTCGATCCCGGCAGCGAATGGCGCCTGCACCGATTGTGGTTTGAGCAAAGCGCGATGGCCGATCTGCTGGGTGCAGACTACGCGCTGGTAGAGAAGAATGCGCTGTATCGTTGCCTCGACAAGCTGCTGCCCCACAAACGCGCGCTGTTCCATCATCTGACCGGGCGCTGGCAGGACCTGTTCGGCGCCCGTTTCGAGATCCTGCTCTACGATCTGACGAGCACCTACTTCGAATCCCCGCCGCCGCAGGACGAAAAGGACAAGCGCCGCTTTGGCCACAGCCGCGACAAGCGGCGCGACTGCGTGCAAGTCGTCATTGCCTTGATCGTGACCCCGGAGGGTTTCCCCATCGCCTACGAAGTGCTGCCGGGCAACACCGCCGACAAGACCACGCTCAAGATGTTCTTGCAGAAGATCGAAACGCAATACGGAAGAGCGGAACGGATCTGGGTGATGCTATGTTGAGTACTCAGTTATGTGGAGTTGGTGGTCCACGACACAGGTTTGTCCGGGGGATCACGGTGGATGTACTCTACATAACTTACCTACATTCGACGCAACCGACCTATCAGATCAGCGCCGTTGATGAGCAGGCGACCGGCACGCGGTGGCCCGAGAGTCTCTGGGAAAACCTGGGCAAGTGCTTGGCGTTTGAGATCGAGGTCGGCTCGCGCGTAGCGCATGGTGGTGTTGAGGCTCGCGTGGCCGAGCCAATGGCTGATCGTCGCAAAATCGACCCCGGCTTTGAGCAGATGGATCGCCGTGCTGTGGCGCACCGAATGCGGATGGATGCGTTTGTCGCGAAGCGTAGCGACCTGCTGGCCGGCGGCGGCGATGTGCTTGCGTAGGAGATACCAAACGCCGAATCGAGTGAGCGGCTGACCGCGCACATTGGTGAAAAGCGGCGCATCGGCGGGGTCGGTGGTCGATGGCCGTGCCGTCTTGATCAGCTCGCGCAGCAGCCGGGCGGTGGCGGGCCAAATCGGGCACAGTCGCACCTTGTTACCCTTACCTTGCAGCCGAACTTGGCATGGGGGGTCGAGCCGTATGTCGCGGCGCCGTAGGTTCAGCACCTCTTGAACGCGGGCCCCGGTGTTGAACATCAGGGCAAAGAGCGCGTAGTCGCGCTGGCCGGCTGGCCGTGACTGGTCGATGCTCTTGAGCAGTACGTCGATCTCGGCGCTCTCCAAGTACTCGATCGGTGCCTCGCCTGCGCCGCGTCGGAACGGGACCGCGAGCACGCGTTGGAGGTAACCCAGGTACTCGGGCCGTTGGGCCGCGAGGAAACGCGCAAAGGCGTGGATCGCACCGAGGCGTGCATTGCGGGTCGCGATGCCGTTGTGCCGATCGGTCTCGAGGAACGCCAAGAACTTTGCGACGCGCTCAGCATTGAGATCAGCGACTTGCAGCTCCTCGACCCGTCGGTTTGCATCATGCGCCACGAACTGCAGTAGTAAGACCAAGGCGTCGCGGTAGCTGTGGATGGTGTGCGGACTCATTCCGCGCTGCGCCGGCAGATAGTCCTCGAAGAACCGTAGGATCCCCTGGCCAAGTTCCGTCGGTGGTACGGCCTTCATGGCTGACCTCCTTGAACCAACCGTCCGAAGCTGCGCTCGAAGCGCTCACTGGCACACGCCACCACGGCCGGCATCCAGCGTAGGTAATAGGCGGTCGAGATAATCGATACGTGTCCCATGTAAAGCGCGAGCTTGGGTAGGTTCGCCTGCACGTCGCCTTCTTGCTGGTACCAGTGTAAAAGCGCCTGGACTGCGAAGCTATGACGGATATCATGGACACGCGGGCAGCGACCCTCGCTGTCGTGCACACCGGCGGCATCGAACAGCGCGTGTAGGGCTTGGTACAATCCGTTTGGGCTGTACGGACGCCACCCATGACGTCGACTACACAGGAGCGGCGCGCTGGGGCGCGCATCCACTCGATGCTCCCGGCGGATCCGCAGATAGCAGCGCAGCTCCGCGCAAGCAGATGGCGACACGGGGACCCATCGCGACTTATGGAACTTCGATTCTCTGATATGTAGCACGCCTGCCTGTGGATCGATGTCGTCCAAGGTCAGCCGTAGCAGTTCCCCAAGACGCAGTCCTGTCGTGTAGAGCAGCACGAGTGCCACGCGCATGACTGCGGGTCGGAGCGGTGAGCTTTGAGCCGGCCGCAAGGCCGAGGCGAGTTCCAACATTCGGGCGATCTGGTGAGGTTCGATGAGGCTCGGCAGCGCATGGGGGATTGGCCGCGCGAAGCCGGCTGGGTCGGGCAGGAAACAGTCCGGTTCCGAGCGGCGTCGGTAGCGACAGAAGTTGTGCACGACGCTCTCATACGTATAGCGAGAGTTGGGGTGGAGGTGGCCAAATGTGCCGCGCCAGTCATCGAAGGCCCGCTGATCGAGGTCGACGGCGTGCCTTTCGACCAGAAATCGGCGCAGCCTGCGCAACACCCACTCTTCCTGCTCACAGTCTCGGCCGAGTGAGCGGCGGTGCGCGAGATAAGCGGCAAGCGTTGTATCCAAGCGGGCTAAAGGGCTTATGGTACGCATCATCGCCCCCTATCCCTGGACCGGCCTGGGTACCGGCAATGCGACATCGCGCAACATGTTGGTATCGAGACGCAGGTACAGGCAGGTGCTGGCGAGGCTGCGATGCCCGAGCAGATCTCCGATGACTTTGACGCCGACACCGCGTGTGAGGAGTCGCATCGCAAAGGCATGGCGCAGGCTGTACGCCGAATAACCGTCGATCGGCAGGCCGCTCTGTTCGGCGCGCTTGTCGAAGACATCGGTCACGGCGTAGCGTGTCAGGGGCCCGGCCGGACAGCGGGCACGCAGGAACAGCTCCGGGTGACTGCTACGGGATCGTCCCTGAGCCAGATAACGGCGCAGGACCGACACTGTCTGCTCGGCGAGCGGTAACACCAGCGTAGACCGGGTCTTGCACTGCTCGGCCTTGAGGGTCCTCATGGCCCAGTCAATGGAATCGACGCGCAAACACACCACCTCGCAGGGTCGCAGTCCGTAATGCGCCAGCAGATGCAGGAGGGCGTAATCGCGCCAACCCGACTTGCTTGACCGATCGATCGAGCGGAGCAGCGCCTGGACGAGCGACCAGTCGAGCGCCCGCGGCGGCAGCTCATCGTGATAGGCGCGCGGCGTATCGATCACATGGAGCGGTAGCCTGATCCTGTTGCGGTCGTAACAGTAGTGCAGAAAAGCACGCAGATGCGCGACTATATGTTGCAGGCGCTGGCGGCTGATCCCCTTGCTGGCGAGCGCCAGATAGCGCTCGACGTGCGCATGGGTCAGAGAGCCGAGATCCTGGCCTGACGGTAGCGCACGGTGCAGAAAGTCGGTGACGGTCCTGTCATGATGCTGGACCGTCTCGCTTGCCAGCCCGCGTAGCTCGATGAGGTGTTGTCGGTACTCCCGACAAAGTTGCGTGAACGGCTCGTCGACAGCCGGGGACGTTAGTCGTCCTTGGGACAATAGGAAGCGTTGGTAGGCACGCTGCGTGGCCCGATACAGCGCCGTGCGTTTCCGAGCCGTGCAGTCTGCGCCAAATCCCCTGTCCAGTTGGGCAACAGTGTACGCCGAGCCAGGCTTTGCGCGTGCTATCCGTTCAAGCGAGCGCTTGAGCCGAAACAGATGACCGCGGATGCACCCGCGGCCGTAACCCATGGCCTCAAGCCAAGAATCGAAGTCTTCAAGGTCCTGAGCAAATCGAGATTGTTCATAAAGCGGGTAACCGCGGGGGAAAAGTTGGCGAAGCATGATGACCTCCGAACCGGTAGATACGGAGGTAATACGTTACGCCGGACCGATCAGTTATGTGAAGCAAACGCCTTGGAACTCCGGTTTGTGCAATCGAGTAACCACTATCACTCCACATAACTGAGTACTCAACATAGCATCACAGATGTCGAGCTCGACATCTGTGATGGACCGCGGCATTCCCACCGAGAAAGTGCTCGAAGACATGCGCACGGCCGATCCGCCGGTGTACTACCTGGTCGGCACGCCGAGGGGCAGGCTCACTCGACTGGAACGAAAGCTTCTACCCTTGACCTGGCAAGCGGTGCGCACGGGTGTCAGCGTGAAGTTGTTACCGCAGGACGGCGAACTATATGTGTTCGCCGAAAGCCGCGATCGCATCCACAAGGGAAGCCAGGGCCAGGGATTGGCCCTGCTTGGCGCGCCGAGGATGCAGCGCGCCATGCGCCAGCGGCAGCTCAAGGGGCTGGTGCAGCGCCTCAAGCAACTGCAGCAGATGAAGTTCAACGACACGCGCCAGTTACTGCTCAAGCTGGGCGAGGCCAAGGGGCGTTATCGGGCTGCCTGGCGGCTGATCAAGGTCGTGTTACCGAAACCTGCGGCCTCAGAGACCCCGCCCCAACCCGCGACCTCCGGTGCCACGAACGAACTCCGCAAGGCCCAACCGATCTTCTCCTTCCGGCTCGATCGCCACAAGCTGCGACAGGTGCGCCAGCGCGAGGGGCGCTACTTACTGCGCACCAATCTGTGTGGGCGGGATCCGGAGGATCTCTGGCAATTCTACATCCAGCTCACCGAGGTCGAGGCGGCGTTCAAAAACCTCAAGGACGATCTGCAGCTTCGCCCCATCTACCATCAACTCGAAAGGCGCATCGAAGCGCATATCTTCGTCGCCTTCATGGCCTACTGCCTGCACATCACCTTAAGGGCGCAACTCAAGCCGTTGGCGCCGGGTCTCCCCTCGCGTGCCGTGCTCGACAAGCTCGCCAGCATCCAGATGCTCGATGTCCACTTCCCGACCACCGATGGCCGCATCCTGATCTTGAGTCGCTACACCGAACCCAACCCGGACCAGCGACTCTTGCTGGAACGGCTTGGCCTCACCCTGCCACCGCAACCGCCCCCGCGAATCACCGCCGCCGGCCAACTCGTACACTGAAGCGATCCAGCCCATTTGTAGTGGAGACCTTTTGACCGCGTAGCCCAATCTATGCGCCTTCCAGGCTGGGTACCCCCTCCAGTTGAGAAAGATGGGCTACCGGCGCCCATTGCCCTTGATCGGTGTTGCTCGAACAAAGCACCTCGATGCAGACCCTCGGGCGCCACGTAGCATTCGTTCTCATCTCTTATCGTTCTGTAGGTCTCTCCCGACGCCCACGTGACCTTGGTCCCCTTGCGGGTCTGAATGGCACATTCAGCAAGGATGATCCCATCCTTTCTATGAAACCGTAGTAGTATCGCCGCAATCCCCCTTCGAGCGGATCTGCGCCACCCGCTGATGTTTCAGAACTATGGCATGGCGAAGCGGCGGGTAGCGAGGCGGACGCCTGTACTACCGCGCTGGTTTCACCTCAAGCGGAAGACGCAGCGCATCGCTAGCCTCTGACCTATTGGGGGTAGATCGGGCTGACAGCCGGTCCTGAGACGAGACATAACGCACTAAATATGTTATGAATCCATCGATCGCACGACGAGTGTTTAGCGACGCCGACGAGGTGTTGAATAAGGAGAGGAACATGGCGATCGGGATGCCTAGTCGGCGTATCGCCTTCTACGGACCATGGTCGCGACGGCGATCATGGGCTATGCGGCGGGGTTCACGGATATCGCCCACGCCTTGGCGCCTAGAACACGGACCGCGGGCCCGGGGGTGCGGACGTGGAAGGAGGTCTTTCTGGGTCTGCTCGGCGAGACCTTTGTCGTTGTCAGCGAGGATCGCAAGAAAAGGGTACGGATGAAATTATCCGATGTCTATGACATCTATGAAACTGCCGAGACCGAACAGTTTTCTCTGGTGTTTCGCGCGCCGCTCGGGGCGAAGCTGCCGAAGGGCATGTATAGTATACGCCACCGCCAGGCCGGCAAGACTACACTGTACTTACAGCCTAGCGGTGCGGACGAATTTAACCGCTATTATGAGGCGCCTTTTAAC
>JALZJW010000165.1 GCA_030859565.1 Pseudomonadota bacterium | reverse complement strand
ATATGAAAACTACGCGGGCTCTTATTCGATGCGGTAATTCGGTGCTTCTTTGGTGATCGCCACGTCGTGTACATGACTCTCCCGTATCCCAGCGTAGGTGACGCGCACGAACTTCGATTGGGTGCGCAGTTCGTCCACGGTCGCGCAACCGGTATAACCCATGGCCGCGCGAATACCCCCGAGCAGTTGGAAGACGATCGCGGTGACGCTCCCTTTATACGGTACGCGGCCTTCGATCCCCTCGGGCACCATTTTCTCGATGTCGTCGGCTTCTTGAAAATAACGATCCGAGGAGCCATGTGGCTGCGCCATGGCGCCCAGCGATCCCATGCCGCGATAGGTTTTATAGGAACGCCCTTGATACAGCTCAACCTCCCCGGGCGCCTCCTCGGTGCCGGCGAAGAGCCCCCCGATCATCACCGCATGGGCACCGGCCGCTATCGCCTTCGCGATGTCACCGGAATAACGAACCCCGCCATCGGATATGATCGGTACGCCGGAATTCTCGATCGCGGCGGTCACCTGCGATACCGCGGTGATTTGCGGTACGCCGACGCCGGTCACGATCCGGGTGGTACAGATCGACCCGGGGCCGATCCCGACCTTGACCGCATCGACACCGGCCTCAACCAATGCCTTGGCGGCTTCCCCGGTCGCAATGTTGCCCGCGATGACCTGGGTCGCGGCGTAGTTTTTCTTCACCCACCGTACCGTCTCCAGGACCCCGCGGGAATGGCCGTGGGCGGTGTCGACCACGATCACATCGACGCCCGCATGCACCAAGGCTTCCACCCGCTCATAGGCGCCGGGGCCGGTGCCCACGGCCGCCCCGACACGCAGGCGCTGGTGTTGGTCCTTGCAGGCGTTCGGAAACTCTTGCGATTTCTGAATATCCTTGACGGTGATCAGGCCCCGCAATTGAAACCGATCGTTGATGACCAGCACCTTTTCGATGCGGTGTTCGTGTAGCAGGGCGATCACATCCTCACGCGTAGCCCCTTCCTCCGCCGTCACCAGCCGGTCCCTCGGGGTCATAATGCTTCGCACCGGGTTTTCGAAGCGGGTTTCGAAGCGCAGATCACGGCTCGTCACGATCCCGACCAGCGCTTCCCCATCGACGACCGGCACGCCGGAAATCTTGTGAGCGCGGGTCAAGCTCAATACCTCACGGATACTGGTTTCCGGCGACACCGTAATCGGATCCTTGACGACCCCGCTTTCATATTTTTTGACCAACCGCACCTCGCCCGCCTGCCGCCCGGCGCTGAGGTTTTTATGAATAACACCGATGCCCCCCTGCTGGGCCAACGCGATCGCGAGCCGCGCATCGGTGACCGTGTCCATGGCCGCCGAAATGATCGGTATGCTGAGGCGGATCTCGCGGGTAAGCCGCGTCTCCACGCTGACGTTCCGAGGCAGCACCTGGGAATAGGCTGGGACCAGCAGAACGTCATCGAAAGTCAGGGCTTCACCGGCAAGACGCATGATCATGGCCGTAGTAATGATTAGAATTTTGCATTATAAAGGGGCGGTGCACCGTGGGTAAACGCCTAGTCCAACCATCGCCGCCGCCGGTGCGATGATACTCAGAACCTGTCCCCGCCGCATCGACCGTGGAAGACATTTATACCATCACGCGCCTAAACCGCGAGGCGCGTACCCTTCTCGAGGGAAATTTTCCACCGCTATGGATCGAAGGCGAGTTGTCGAACCTCGCCCGCCCGGCCTCGGGACATCTTTACTTCTCGCTCAAGGATGCGCAGTGTCAGGTCCGCTGCGCCATGTTCCGGTCGCGGAATTTACGCGTCAATTTCAATCCGCTCAACGGAATGCAGGTCATCGCCTACGCTCAGGTGAGCCTCTATGAGGGTCGGGGCGAGTTCCAGCTTATCGTCGAGCACCTTGAGCCCGCGGGCGAAGGCCGCTTGCGCTTGGCGTTCGAGGTGCTTAAACAAAGGCTCGCGGCCGAGGGGCTGTTCAGCGAGGTGCATAAGGCACCGATCCCAGCCCTGCCAAGCATGATCGGTGTCATCACTTCACCCACCGGGGCCGCGATCCGCGACATTCTGAGCGTCTTGGGGCGGCGCTTCCCATCCATTCCGATCGTGATCTATCCGGTACCGGTGCAGGGAGCGGGCGCCGCCGAGGCGATCGGCCGGATGATCGCGCTTGCCGATGGGCGTGCCGAGTGCGACGTGCTGATCGTGGCGCGCGGCGGCGGATCCTTGGAGGACCTCTGGGCGTTTAACGAAGAGGTGGTCGCGCGGGCTATCTACGCGTGTAAGCTTCCGGTCGTAACCGGGATCGGGCACGAGATCGATTTTACCATTGCGGATCTGGTCGCCGACCGCCGCGCCCCGACGCCCTCGGCGAGCGCCGAGCTTGTGAGTCCAGACCGGCGCCAAATCGACGAGCAGCTCGCGATTCTGGAACGGCGGCTAGCGCATCTATTCCGCGGATCGTTTGCACGCGTGCAGATGCTACTGGACCACCTGCAAAAACGGCTGGTCCATCCTGGCCGGCGGGTGCTGGATCTCGCACAGCGCGCCGATGAGCTATCACTGCATCTGGAGCGCGCCGCACGCAGCGGGATCGGGGTCAAGCACACGCGGATCGAAACCCTATCGGCCAGGCTTTGGAGCCTGGCGCCGTCCGCGTTAATCGCGCTGCGCCTGACCGAGTGTGATCACTATGTGAGGCGACTGCGGCACGGGATCGATCAGTCGCTGGCAAAGACAACCGGGCAACTCGTAAATTTAAGCCGTGCCCTACAAGCCATGAACTCGCTCGCGACCCTCGAACGCGGTTATGCCATTGTCACCCTGCTGCCCGGAGGTGAGATCGTTCGCGACGCTGCACGGGTCGCGCCCGGTTGCCAGATCGACACGCGCCTCGCCCGAGGGCGCCTGCGCTGCTTCGTCGAAGCCGTATTCGAGGGTGAAGGGCCGGGTGAGGCGCCGGCGGATGCGAAGTACGAAGGCGCCTAATCACTGAGCAGTGGGTATTGGGTCCCGCGGCTGGGACCAACCGGCAGCGCGGATCGTCCGTCAACCGAGCTACAAAAAAGCCCGGCACACGGCCGGGCTCTGGATTCATAAATGAGCAAACGAATCACGAAACTTCCTCAGGTGCTTTCTCTGATTTTAACGGAATTGCGTCACCTTCGGTGCCGGCGGCGGGCTCAATTTCGGGGGCCTCATCGCCCGTAGCCGCAGCCTCATCGCCAGCAACAACACCGCCCTGATCGGCCCGGAGGTGTTGAGCACCCTCTTCGGGCTGAACACTTTCATCTTTCCTCGCCCAGTAAAGCGCGTAAAGACCGATGAGCGCTACTACCACTGGAATAAGCATACCCCACTCGCCCATACATTCCTCCTTATGAAATCAACATTGCTTTATACGCCCGTCTTTTTGTGAAAAGACTCAGGTTGAATAATATAGTCAATGTGCGGCAGAAAACAACTCGTTTTCACCAGCAAGGAGTTTCGAAGCCGGTAGCGCGGCTCGATGATTCCATAGCTGCGAGAAAAGAATTCATCGAATATCGCACCGGGAAGATCCGGTACCCGAGTTATCCTGCCCCCATGCTAAGCGCGGCTCATCGAGTTTGGGCGGGCAACGCTTATGCTATTGCCCGTCTGTTGCTTTTAATTTAATACTATCCAGCCGCCTGGTAAGCGTGTCGGTAAAATTTCTTTTCTGGTGCAAGCCAAAGCGGGATAAGCAATTGGCCACGCCTTTAACCGGCCAGCAAGCCGCGATTAGCCTTGGGCTGTTTCACAACTTAAACTAGAGGTATTTATGGCGTAAAGTGCGCTCTTTGTGAACGTGATAGCGCGTTGCACGGGGAAGTGCTGACAACGACAACCTCACCTTGAGCAAACAATGAGGAGGCGACCATGCCGAACTACACATACTTGATCGTCGGGGGCGGGATGACCGCCGATGCCGCGGTCCACGGCATCCGCGTGGTGGATCGCAGCGGCTCCATCGGCCTGGTCAGCGCTGAGTCCCACTCGCCTTATAACCGCCCGCCCTTATCCAAAGGGATCTGGAAGGGGAAGCCCCTGGAGAGCATTTGGCGCCAGACCGAAAGCCAAGGGGTGAACCTCCACCTGGGGCGGATAGCCCAGCACCTGGATCCACAGAACAGACGGGTTACCGATGACCAGGGAACGGTCTACGGCTACGACAAGCTGCTCCTGGCCACCGGAGGCGCGCCCCGGCTCCTTCCCTTCGGGGGCGAGCAGATCATTTACTTCCGCAGTCTGGACGATTACGAGCGCCTGCGAGCACTAACGGCGGAGGGGCAACGCTTCGCGGCGATCGGCGGGGGGTTCATCGGCTCGGAAGTCGCGGCGGCCCTAGCCATGAACGGCAAAGCCGTGGTGATGGCTTTTCCCGAAGAAGGGATCGGCAGCCGCATGTTCCCGCCCGACCTGGCCGAGTTCCTGAACGACTTTTACCGGCAGAAGGGGGTCGAAGTCCTACCCGGAGAGCTGGTTGCCGGCCTGGAGATGCGTGCGGGCCGGCCGGTCCTGAAGGTTCGCAATGCCCAGAGCCAGGGCGAGCGGGAAGTCGTGGCAGATGGCGTCGTGGCGGGGATCGGGATTCAGCCGAATGTCGCACTCGCCCAGACGGCGGGGCTAGAGGTGGAGAACGGGATTCGGGTAGACGCCTCCCTGCGCACCAGCCACCCGGACATCTATGCCGCGGGCGACGTGGCCAACTTCTATAACCCCGCCCTGGACAATCGACTCCGCGTGGAGCACGAAGACAACGCCAACACAATGGGGCGGCTGGCGGGCCAAGCGATGGCCGGCCGAACCGTCACCTACGACCATCTCCCGTTCTTTTACTCGGACCTGTTCGAGTTGGGCTACGAGGCCGTGGGTGAGGTGGACTCCCGGCTGCAGATGGTGGCTGACTGGAAGGACCCGTACCGGGAGGGGGTGGTCTACTATCTGCGAGACGGTCGGGTGCGGGGCGCGCTGCTGTGGAACGTCTGGGAACAAGTGGACGCCGCCCGGCGGTTGATCGCCGAACCCGGTCCGTTCCGCCCCGAGAACCTCAAAGGACGCTTGCCCGCCTGATCCTAAACCAACACCGGATCCGAATTGGTTCAGCTCCGCGAGCTGACAACCTTCCCCTTGGCCCGCGTTCGCCCGAGACCCTTAAACGCCCCGAAACTTGGCGCCTCGGGCCAATGGGCCGGCTAGAAAATTCCCCGATCCTGGACCCGCGTGTTTGACAGCTAACAGGTCCAGCCGTATCTTCCCTTTGGAATAAAAACGCCTTTTAAAACCCTATTCCCCATTGTTGATTTGAACGAGGAAACAACATGGACCTTTATCCCCCACTCAGCAAAGAACTCGCACGCAAACGGGCCCAGCTCGCCCCCGAGATCTCCGCCGCGTTCAAGGCTTTCAGCCAACGGGTATTCGCCGAGGGCGCGCTGCCCGCGAAGACCAAGCAGTTGATCGCAGTCGCGGTGGCCCACGTCACCCAATGTCCGTACTGCATTCGCGGCCACACCGAGCTTGCGGTGAACCACGGTGCGAGCGAGCAGGAGGTGATGGAAGCGATTTGGGTCGCCGCGGAAATGCGCGCAGGCGGCGCTTACGCGCATGCGAACCTTGCGCTTGAGACCATGAGTCAACGGGATGCGGGCAGGGCCGGCGGCGGAACGTCGTGAACGCTCCGCCCGCTTTCCCCCACGAAAAGAAAGGAGGCTTGACAAAGCTATGGCAGGGCGGAAGCCCCGCAGGGGTGTTCCGCCGAATGACATGTCACCAGGTTATCGTCTATGCTCGCTTGCGACCCTCCCCGCCCCAATCGCGCGGATAGGTGTCTGCCTTCACCCACCGATGAGATGTCGAATGGGGCCATTGAGCAACAACCGACACGTCTTACATTCCGCACATCTCCGACCGTATTTCCGCGTAATTTCCTTCCGGGGATCGTGAGGTCACTTCGGGTGTTGACTTTCGGAGTCGATAGGGCGCTCGGTTTCGGCTTCCCAGGTGCGCAGTAGTTTCCTCAATCTACCGCCAGCAGGAGACCGTGCATGGATACGCCCAGGGGTTGTTTGGCTAAAGCGCTGGGGAGATGGCGCGCTTGGGCGACGACCGGATCGGGCGCACCCTGGATCGCCTGTTCGACGCCGACTGGGTGGCGTTACGGACCGACGTGGTCCTGGCGGTGGGACAGGGGATATCGCCCAGTTCTTCCAGCATCGACAAGCACCAGGGTTCCTCGAGCATACCCCGCCCGAGCACGGACGCATCGAGACCCGAAAGATCTGGACCACCACCGCCTTCAACGATTATCTCGATTTCCCCTACCTCGGCCAAGCCTTCGTCATCGAACGGGAACGCCTGAATAAGAAAAGTGGGAAACGCTCACTGGAAGTCGCCTTCGGCATCACGAGTCGATAGCCCGAGCAGGCCGATGCTCAACAACTACTTCAGATCAACCGGGGCCGTTGGTCCATCGAAAACAGCTGCCACTATATTCTCGACTGGAACTATGACGAAGACCGCTGCCGGATCCGTACGGGCCACGGTCCGGAGAAAGCGGGCCAGGGATTGGCCCTGTTTGGCGCGCCGAGGACGCAACATCACCCGCCTGGCCGCTTCGCCATCAGCCTCATCAAGTCCAAGGGCGTCCGCAGCGTGGCGCAGAAAATGCGCGAACTGAACAGAAACACCCGCCTGGTCTTCGACTACCTCCGAATGACAATAAATGCTTGTGCGCCTACCGCGGTCTGAAACAACAAAGGGAGAACAGATTTACGGGAGGAAGGTGTAGACTGAAGGATCCGCTTTGTCTTCTTGGCACCGAGTCCTCTATTGGCGCGAAATAAACGCTCTTAGTCGGTCCCAAACGGGACCGCTGCCAAAAAAAAACGTTTGTTCCTCCGCGAGCAGGAAAGTCGGCGCGCCACCACTCGAGATTTCGCCGGCATGGGCAAGAGTTTCTTTGCCACCCGCGGATTGCGCACAGGCTTGCAAGGCTTCCAGGGACGGGAAATGGATCTCGGCGATCCGATAAAACGGTGGCGGCGTCCCATCCGGAGTTGCTACAACTTTAGTCGCTACAAACCGCGTCTTGCCGACGAGCTTTTCCACGATCATCGGCACATGCTCTTCGTGATAAAGCTTCTCAAATGCCTCGAAGCTCATGGCGTATTCGGAGGAGAGTCCATCGCGCATCGGCATGTCCTCGTCCTCGTAAAGCTTCTCGAACGCCCTAATATCATGCGGGCACGGATACATCACCATTAACTTAATATCAGCCACAGCACCCTCCTCTCATACTACCTAAGTCCTACAGGAAATGCGCGTAATAGTCTATTCCAATGCAAGATGAGTCTGAAGGGAGGGCTTATTTCTAATACAAGATGAGTCTGAAGTAAGGCGGCGACTGTTCATGATGGGAGGATGAAGACCATCATGAACGACGGACAATTAGA
>JALZJW010000164.1 GCA_030859565.1 Pseudomonadota bacterium | reverse complement strand
TCCAAAGGTCTCAAAAGTTTAACGAGGATGCCAGCCGCCAGCCCTGCGAGTGCGGCGGCCGCTACCAGAGGGAAGCTATATTCTTGCGACTGGGTTAAGGTTATTGCAATGTTGACGAGTCAGGGTGAGAAGTGAACTCCATATTGAGGATTACCACGAAGTCTCGCCGCTGGGTTATGGTGCTACTCGTGGCAGCGATCACAGCAGCAGAAGTAAGCGCTATGGAATCCATCGAGAAAACTGAAGATGTGGAAAGGAGCGTCTGTGGTTTCCTACGCGAGCCCTTCGCCTTCTGGTCGTTTCAGCTGACGGCTGGAGCGCCCGATGCGAAGCGCATGCGCACAATACCCAGGATCAAGCGCTTGTCTTTCACAACCCGCGATGGCCGAAGCTTAGGCGGTTACAAGCTGCGCGCGGCGGCGCCTTGGGGCTACCTCCTGATCGCCCAGGGGAATGCCATGCTAGCGGACCAAATCATCGGTGACTTGCAATTCTTCCGGGATTTTGGCCTGGACGTTTACATTTATGACTACCGTGGCTATGGACTATCGGAGGGCAAAAGCCGACTCAAGGCGCTCATTTCTGATTACCAAGAGATCATTAGGGCATTGAACACCCAGGATTACCGCCGTCGCTTTTTGTATGGCATTTCGATGGGCGGCATTATCCTCCTGGATGCAGTCGGAATCACCGATGAGTATGACGCCGCGGTCATCGATTCTACCCCAAGCCGGATCTCCTCTTTAGGGTGCCCGGAGGAATACGATCCGATCAACCACTTACCCATCGATGCCTCAGGGATAAAGATCGTGATCGGCCTGCGCGATCGAGTGGTCCCCGCCGCAGAGATAGAAGAGATGGCGAGGGAGGCACAAAGCCGTGGGGCAGCGGTGTCGAAACATCCTGAGTTTGCCCATCCGTTCCAAGATTTCAGCTTTGAGACGCACCGCCGCCGGTTTCACGAGGTGGCGGATTTTCTCACACGATGGCGGCCCTGAAGACAGGGTTACCGCTGTTCGTCGTCATCGCCCTCGGTGTTGCTTGTGCGGCACCGGTTAGGAAAGAAGCTTATTTATTTTCCCAAGACGGACCGACGACCCCGGTCTATTTGGTCAGCAACCGTTGGCATGCCGGCGTTGTGATCAAGATCTCCGACATCCCGGGCGACCTGGTGCCGGAAAGTCACGATTTTCCCGAGGCCGACTACCTAGAGTTCGGCTGGGGCGACTGGGATTTCTATCAGGCGCCGAGATTTAACTTGGGCTACGCGATCAAAGCCCTGTTATTTCCGACCCAGAGCGTATTGCATGTCGTTGGTTTCAGCGGACCGGTCGTAAATCATGCGCCCTATCGGGAGATCATCCAATTCCGTCCTTCGTCGCGCAATTTTGAGCGCTTGGCGGGCTATATCGATGAGAGTTTTTCGAGACTGGGCACGGGAGCGGCGTCGCCATTAGGCCGAGGGCTTTATGGCAACAGCCGGTTCTACCCGGCGCGGGGGAAATTTCATCTGTTCAACACGTGTAATACCTGGGCAGCCCGTGCCCTAGGGGTTGCGGGTTATTCGATAACCCCCGCCGTCATGGTGGATACGCTGGTGTCAGAGGCGCGCCAGTTCGGCGATGCAATTCAAGCGGGGCGCTGAGGCGTCCTGCAAGCGGTTGGGAACCTCTCTGTGGCGAATTATTAAATCAGCCCGGTATGGAGGTCTCAGACGGCTCGCTTTCCGTATATTATGGGTCAAGTCGCTATGTAACAATTGATGTACGTACTTCCGTGTGCTCCGCATTCTCTCATGCTGTCGTCCCTGTCGCCCTTAGCGTGCTCTTCCCCGAGGACGGCATTTCTTGGAAACTGGTGCTCCTCGGAGCAATATGCGCGGTGATCCCGGACCTTGACGTCATAGGCTTTACGTTCGGGGTCCGCTACGGCGCCGTGTGGGGCCATCGGGGGCTTACGCACTCGATTGTGTTTGCCGGCCTCCTCGCTGCCGTAACCACGGCGTTCTGGGTCCAAGGTGTGCCAGGCCTCCACTTTTCTGTATTCCTATTCCTTTTCTTGTCCACGTTGTCGCATCCGATCCTCGATGCCTGCACCGACGGTGGGCTCGGGGTGGCATTCTTCGCGCCCTTCCGAGTCAAGCGTTACTTCTTTCCCAAACGCCCGATCGCCGTCCCGCCGATCGGGATCGCGGCATTTTTTTCGGCGAGGGGCTGGCAGGTCATGAAGAGCGAGTTTCGCTGGATCTGGCTGCCGGCTATGGTCCTGATTGCACTCGGGCACGTGCTTAAGGCGGGACCTTCGGGTCTATGATAGTCGTCAAGCCAGGCGTCGAGCTCGATCCGGAGGTCGTGCGCTAGGCCGTACTGCTCTTTCCGACCCTTCTGTGGGAGCAGATTAAAAAAGCCCGCATAGAACGAGGACTGACTCAAAGCAACGCTCTTGCCTTTTTACAAGTACCGGTGCCAACGCTGTCAGTGTGGGAGGACAGGGAAGATGAATCCTCCCATCAAGTACTGTGCTTACCAGCGTGCTCGCTCGCGGATCGGTTATGGCTCCTCCGAATGCACCGCGGTCTTACACTTGAAGAGCTTGCCGAGGTGCTCGGGCTTGATCCTGGGTCCTTGTCTTCTTGGGAGACGGGAGAGAGGCGACCGGACAAGCGGTCACGAGCGGTTATTGAACGATTTATCGGGGCCGCTAATGGCCATGCCAGTGACGGTAGCGGCTCGTGTTGCCGCTAAAACCTACCGCGACACGGTGGTTTAGTTCGCCCGATTTGAATCGAGCCTCGGCCAACAATGAGGCAGAGTCGTCTTACCTGAGAGGATAAGACGACTCCCTCTGCGCTCATGAGGTTCGAATAAAATAGAAGAGCGCCCCGAGCGCGAGCACGATGCAAACTACCGGGGCCAGGGCTAGAATTTCTGTAAACATGTTTCTTCCCTCCTACCGGAGGCTACGACAAAGGGAGGATATTAAACCGCCGCTTCACTGCCACGAAACGCGTCTTATGTGGATCATTCTAATTGTATGCCGAGAATCATCATTATCAACCATCGTTAGCACAAATTTTAACTGAATTGTTTTTAAGTGGCGGCTTGTGAACCTGTTATTGCCTTCCGGGCCGGAAGCTCCCGTGTTTTTAACGATCAATCATAACTTTATGCGAGACTTCAACATTCTGATCGCCCACATGGTGAGCGTGGCGATCATCATTTGATTTTATTTACCGGCGCAGCACCTGCGTCATCTCCAAGGAGTCAGGAGATCGCCACACCGCTCATCATAGGCTGTCTCCTCGCCGAGTGTCTTCTCGGGGTAGGAGTTCTACCCGGTGTGCTACGCCACCGCTCAATTCGCGGGGCGTGTGCTGTGCCCTACGTTTCGTACGTCATCCGACGCATGCGAGCCTGGCCGCCGGACCGCCTCACGGGGGTCCTACGACATACAGCCAATCGACGCTCGCTCCTCCTGCCGGAACAATCAACGCGAACGGGGGCATTGTGCCGTCCGACGATGAGGAGCGGAGAGATGACTATAGAAATGAGGCAGGAAGCGCCCCACGCGGTCCGTCGACCGTTTTTCGCCGTCGACGATCCGTCTTCTACCCCAAGCAAACTGATTTTTTTAACTACCCCGATTCACCGATCGATCACTAGGCACAGTCAGCGCTTATCGAGGATCGCTTCGGGGTCAAAAACCCGGCCGCCTTTGACCACGGAATGGATGCGTCGGAGGTTACGGATATCGGCAAGCGGGTCAGCCTCGAGGACTAATAGATCTGCGAGCTTACCGGGTTCTAGGGTGCCGAGCTCCGCGGCACGCCCCATGACGCGAGCCCCTCCGAGGGTGGCAGCCGTAAGGATCTCAGCCGGGGGGAGACCGGCCTCGGCCATGAGCTCCAGTTCCCGATGTAAACGCACACCGTGCAAGGTGCCGATATTGCCCGCATCGCTGCCCGCCGCGATGTGGATCCCGTTTGCGTGCAGGCGTTTTAGGTTCCAAAACATGTACTCCGGACCGGGCCAATGCGTGAGCCACTGCGACCAGCGTTTCCATGGAGGCAGAGCTTCCAGATCGTCGAGTGTCGCCAGCACTTCGGGATCTCCGACCCGCCGCTCGAATTCCGTAAGTTCGACCTTTTCTTGCAATACTTCTCGATATCCTTCGTTCAGCGCCAGGGTGGTTACGTAAAGCACAGCGCGCTTTTTTAAGAGTTGGATGAAGTGGCCATCGACGCGCCGGTCTCGAACGCTGTGGACCAGAATATCCGCCCCCGCTTCGACCGCCGCGCGCGCCACTTCAAGCTCTGTGGCATGCACCGCGATCCGCAGGCCTTGGGCGTGGCTTTCTTCGATGGCTGCCGCGACCCAGTCGATCTGCATGAAGAGCGGTAAGCCCCAAGCGGGGATAAACCAAATCTTAATGAGATCGGGCCGCCGATAGATCTGACGCCGCACGGCAGAGCGTGCTTCCTCCGGCGATTTGACCTGAGCGATCGGTGGGTCGCCGCTCTTCAGCGCTGAGGGCAGGGTGGTCGAAATCAGCGGCCCGGCCATCGCGACCCGCGGGGCCTGCATACGCCGGCGCGCTAGCTCTCGCACCTCAAAGGTCCAATTCGGTCCGCCCATGTCCACCACCGAGGTCACGCCGCTTGCGAGGTAGTGCGCCAAGGTGGCGGGAAGTCGCTCGCGGATCCCAGCGATCTCCTCTGCATACGGCCGGACCGCGCGGAGATCGATCACATCGGGTCGCGTGTAGAGACCTCCCGACTGGAAGAAATGGACATGGGCGTCGATCAATCCGGGCACAATCCACTTCCCACCGACATCGAAGACTCTTGCGTCTTTCGGTATTGCGAGCTCTGACCTGTTCCCGACCGCGCTGATATGTTCGTTTTCGATCAACACCGTAGTATCGGGACGAGAGGCTCCACCTGTCCCATCGATGAGGGTCGCTCCTACGAACGCCTGGTAGCGGTGCAGGGAGTCGGCCTGCGCGAGCCCGAGCGACATCAAGCACAGCGCCCCGCATAGAAGGATCGTATTCGTCGTGGCTTTCCTCTTCAGTCCGTCCTACGTATCTAGCTCCGGATAATGCCGAAAGATGTCGTCTTGATTGAACGGGATACGCCGCTCGGACGCCAGATAGGCGGTGATGTTCGGGCGCGCCGCGACCTTATCGCGCAGCGCCACCAAGCCGGGATGTTTCGGTTCCAATCTCTTCATCGTCTTTGGGAAGGCGTAACGCAGGCCGGCGATGAGCTGGAAGATTGACAGATCGACGTAGGAAAAGTTGCGACCGAGCATATACCCTCTGCCCTTCGGATTGTCGGCGAGCACCTGCTCGAAATAATGAAGGAACTTGGGCGCGCGTTCCGCCGTAAAATATCCGGCGCGACGCCGCGCCTCGCGCTTCTGCTGGTGATAGTACAGGCTGCCTGCGATCGGATGATGCACGTCATGGATCTCCGCTACAAAGTCGGCGATCGTCAGCTGCAGTTGATGCGCCCAGAGCCGGCCGGCCTCGGCCTTCGGAACCAGGCCGAGCCGCGGCCCCAGATACAGCAGGATGTTGGCGGCCTGGGCAATCACCCGATCGCCGGTCTTGAGAAACGGCGGCGCGAACGGCAGATGGCCGATACCAGTGCCCTCAAGAAAGCGCATCATCGCCGGGAGGCCCGCCCTTGCCGCGCCCCGAAAGACGCGTCACATCCATGTAATCGGCACCCGCCTCCTCGAGCGCGAGCCGCACGTATTCGCCACGGCCTTGTATGCCGGGCCAATAATAGAGCTCATAGCGCATACCAAGGTCCTCCTGCATTAAGCATTGGTAGCGGTTCCAAGCTCACTATCTCAGCACGGCTATGCGAGACTTTCGCTGGGCTGCCTTCCGCGCTCGGGAAAGCGAGCATGGCACTCACCGCTACCCTACCTGGGGTCGCGCGCGCTCGATGAGCGCCTCGAAATCGGTTCCTCCCGGTAAAGTTCCAAAGGAGTTCCGGTGATCGTCACCGAGGCGCGCGGTGCAAAAAGCATCCGCGACCACGGAGGGGGCATGTTGCAGTAGTAGCGCGCCTTGTAACGCGAGTGCGAGTGCCTCCACCAGGCGCCGAGCGCGCGTCTCCGCTTGACTCGTATCACGGGTCTCGGTTTCGAGCCGGGTTACGAAACGATCGAATTGCTGATGGACTCCCGTCGCGGTACCAATTTCCGCGAAGAATATCGAAATCGAATCCGGATCTTTGTGCATCGCGCGCAGCACATCGAGACACTGAACATTACCGGCACCTTCCCAGAGTGAATTCAGCGGCCCGTCGCGATAGAGGCGCGACAACGGGGACTCTTCTACATAGCCGTTACCGCCGATACATTCGAGCGACTCGGCGACCACGGCGACCGCGCGTTTTGTGATCCAGTATTTGGCCACGGCCGTGGCGATGCGCGTAAACTTGGCCTGCTCTACACTGTTTTCGGATTCATCAAAACCGCGCGCCAAACGCAATACGAACGCCGTCGAAGCCTCGGACTCTAAGCAAAGATCCGCGAGCACATTCCTCATCAACGGTTGATCGAGTAGGCGCCGCCCGAAAGCGTGACGGTACGCTGCGTGATGGGTGGCTTCGGCGACGGCTCGCCGCATGGTAGCCGCCGATCCGCAGGCACAATCGAGACGGGTATGCCGAACCATGTCCATGATGGTCGCAATCCCACGGCCCTCCTCCCCAAGAAGGCGTGCCCAGGCATGGCGGAACTCGACTTCCGCCGAGGCATTGGAACGATTCCCGAGCTTATCCTTAAGACGGATGAGATGGAAAGAATTCCGGGTACCGTCTGGCTTCCAGCGCGGCAGGAGAAAACAGGAAAGACCGCCTTTCGCCTGCGCTAAGACTAGAAACGCGTCCGACATGGGCGCGGAGCAAAACCATTTGTGCCCGATAAGTGCGTACTCGCCGCCCGGGCCGCCAGCGCCAAGTGGCTGTGCGCGGGTGGTGTTGGCCCGTAGATCGCTACCACCTTGGCGCTCGGTCATCGCCATGCCAAAGAGGGCGCCGCGCTTCCGCGGTGCCGGCAGACAGCGCGGGTCATAGTCGATCGATAAAACCCGAGGCTCCCACTCCGCCGCCAGCTCAGGCTGCACGCGTAACGCTGGAATCACGGCAAAGGCCATCGTGATCGGGCAGCTCGCCGCAGACGCTCACGGGTTTAGCATAACGTCGGGCGACCGTGACCACCGCGCGCAGCACCCACAGCACCGCAGGGTGCAGGCTATCGTAAAGCCTCGCCACATTCGGGTTGTTTCTGTCCACGGCAAGCAGATATTGCGTGAGATCATTGGTGCCAATAGAGAAGAAATCAACGTGCCGGGCGAATCCCCGAACTTGATAGATCGCCGATGGCACCTCGATCATCATGCCCACCGGCGCTTCTTCGTTTCGACATCGTGGACTCCTCCTTCCCAAAAGATGCAGATCTGCGCCCCCTTAGCGTCGACACC
>JALZJW010000163.1 GCA_030859565.1 Pseudomonadota bacterium | reverse complement strand
GTGGCGGGGGGGGTCGGCGCGGCGATCCATTCCTGGGAGGTGGACAGGGTCTTTGCGCAAACCGACGCGGCCCAGGCGGCCCAGCGGATCGCCGATACCGTGAGTCTGCTCGACACGCTGGAGCCCGACGAGCGCGGGAAAGTCGTCGCCATCCTCAACACCCGACGGTGGTTTGCTTCGCTCGATCCGGCGGCAGCACAGCGCACCGGGGCCGGCGGACACCCCGCGCTGGCGGCATTTGAAGACTGGGTGCGCCGAGCGCTCGGCAGCCGCGCCCTCAAGGTCGTCTTGGCCGATCAGGGTGCGACCGGCGCATCTTACCTCGTGCAGGCGCGCTTGACGGACGGTCATTGGGTGACGCTCGGCTATCGTCGTAGTTGGACCAGCTCCCCCAATCGCCTGTTCTGGACCTGGCCGGAACTGGCGGGGGCGATCGTCATCGCGGCGTTGGTGGCGGTGCGCTGGGTGACGCGCCCGCTGTCTATCCTTGCGCAAGCCGCTGAAGATCTGGGACGCGATATCAACCGCCCGCCCCTGAAGGAGAACGGGCCTTCGGAGGTGCGCCACGTGGCTTCGGCCTTCAACAACATGCAATCGCAGCTTGTGCGCCTGCTGCAGGACCGCGTGCGGATCTTCTCGGCGATGTCTCACGATCTCAAGACCCCGGTCACCCGCCTGCGGCTGCGCGCCGAGATGCTGAAAGACGCGGGGCTGAAGGCCAAGTTCGCGGCCGACCTGGAACTGATGGAAACCATGGTCAACGCGACCCTGGATTTCGCTCGCGGCATGAGCGGCCGGGAGGTTTTCCAACCGGTGGACATCATGGCACTCATTGAAAGCATCCAGGCGGATGCGGAAGAGATGGGGCAATCCGTGGCAGTCGGAGGCCACGCCGTGGAGCCTTACAGCGGCAAACCCCTGGCCTTGAAGCGCTGCATCGGCAACCTGGTGGACAACGCGGTCAAGTACGGCCAGCGCGCCGAGGTGATGGTGAACGACGACGGCAGGCGGCTTCAGATCCGCGTCCTCGATGCCGGACCGGGGATACCGATAGCCGAGCTCGAGCGGGTGTTCGAGCCCTTCTATCGCCTCGAGTCATCGCGCAGCCGGGAAAGCGGAGGAACCGGTCTGGGCCTCGCCATCGCCCGCAACATCGCCCATCTGCACGGAGGAGAGCTCGCCTTGAACAACTCCGATGGCGGCGGGCTCGAAGCGCTCCTCACCCTCCCGCGTGGTTTGAGCCAATCTTCTTGAGCACCGGTAAGAATCAATGACGAGCCGGAGCGTACGCAGCTTGAGGCGGCCGCGATTGCTCTCGCTCCTCCGGCTTGCCGTGCCGTATGTCATGTTGGGGGTCATGGGGCCGGCAATGGCGGGAGGTTTCTTTGACCGCCTGCGTGTGGCCGATCCGTTCGATACCGAGACCAAGACCTCACCGGCACCCGAGGTCCCCTGGCAGGCCCGCGAGCCGCTTCCGAAGGTACCTGAGCCCAGGCATGGCAGTGCCGCGGAGATCTCAGGCCCTCTCTCCCTCGCCCAGATCACCGACCTCGCCCTCATGAATAAACCGGAGACCCGAGAGGCGTGGGCCGTGGCACGCGCTCAAGCCGCGGAGCTCGGGATCGCGCGCTCGCTGTACTGGCCGCAACTCAACGGGCTCGCCAACCTCACACATAGCAGGTCGCTCTCCAGCGCCGGCGCGTCCGTTCCCGAGCAGACACGCTACGGCCCTTCGGTGAGCCTGGCCTATGTCCTCTTCGACTTCGGCGCCCGCGAAGGAGAGGTGGAGGCCGCTCGCTACCGGTTGCTGGCGTCCAATCTCCAACAGAATCGCGTGTTGCAGGATGTGGTGCTGCTGGTCGAGCAGACCTACTACCAGGTGCTGGGCGTGGAGCGGCTCGTGTCGGCCAACCAGGAAGCATTGAAGAGCGCGCAAGCCAGCCTGAGTGCGGCAAATATTCGGCGCCAAGCGGGTTTGGCCACCATTGGTGATGTCTATCGCGCCGAGACGGCCGTGGGTCAAGCGCGCCTGACCGTGCAGCGCGCCGAAGGGGAGCTTTCCAAGGCACGGGGCCAGCTCGCGGTAGCGGTGGGGATGCCGATCGGTACGCGGGTGAGCCTGCTGCCCTGGCCCGTTCAACCGCCGCTTGCAAGAGTCGCCGAATCGCTGGATCTCATCCTCGATCAGGCCAAATCGATGAGGCCCGATCTCGTGGCGGCCGAGGCCCAAGTGCGTGCCGCTCGCGCTGGGGTGCAGGCAGCAAAGGCGGCGGGACTACCGACGCTCGAGCTCGCCGTCAATGGCGGCCGCACCGCGTTTTTCGACGAGGAGCGGATAGCCTCGAACAGCTACAGCATCGCCGTCAACCTGCGGATCCCGCTCTTCACCGGCTTTCGCGATACCTATAGCGTGCGCCTCGCGGAGGCTCAAACGGAGCAAGCCGAAGCGGCGCGAGATGGACTGCATCGCCAGAGCTCGCTGGAGGTCTGGCAGGCCTACTACGATCTGAACACCGCCATGACCGGAATCGATACCAGCTCCGGCGTATTGAGAAGTGCCAACCAGTCGAGCGAGGTGGCACTGGCGCGTTATCGGTCGGGGGTCGGGAGCCTGCTCGATCTGCTCACCGCCCAGGCGGACGAGGCAAACGCGCAAGTTCAGTGGATACAATCCCAGTTCGACTGGTACTCCGCCCTCGCGCGTCTGACGCACGCGCGCGGCGCCTTGCTACCGTCGTCATGAAGAGAATATTGCTGACAGGGGTGCTGCTGGTCGTCGCTATCGGCCTTTATCTCCGGCTGGGCAACGATAGGACGGTCGGCGCCGTAGGCGAGAAGGCCGCCCGCGAGGAAGAAATCGCGGTCAAGACGGTCGCCGCGAAGGTCCAGCCGATGCCGGTCGTCGCCGAGGCGGTAGGGACCGTCGAGCCGGAGCACAGGGTCGAGGTGCGCCCCCAGATGAACGGGGTGCTCGAGGAGGTATTGTTTCGCGAAGGCGAGGATGTAAGAAGAGGTCAACTGTTGTTTCGTATCGATGACCGAGCCGCGCGGGCTACCCTCGATCAGGCACAGGCCACCCTGGCCCGCGATGAGGCGCAGTTGCTGGAAGCACGGGCGCAGCGCGAACGTCTAAAACCGCTCGCAGAACGTGAATACATCACACGCCAGGAGTACGAGCAAGCGCTCGCCTCTATGGACGCCCTCGCTGCCACCGTGAAGGCCAATAGCGCCCAGGTGGAGATGGCCCGGGTGCAACTCGGCTACAGCGAGATCCGCGCCCCGATCGCCGGCCGAACGGGTAGCCTTGCGGTCAAGGAAGGGAACCTGGTCAATATCGCCGGGGCGACGCCGCTGGTCGTGATCATGGGCATCGATCCGGTGCAGGTCGCCTTCAGTATCCCACAGCGCTATCTCGAAGAGGTTCGGCGCCAGGCCGGATCGGGTGACATGCGCGTTGCGATCTACCGTGAACAGGGCCGTGTCGGTGTGGCCGAGGGCAAGGTCGTCTTCATCGATAACACGGTGAACCCAGAGACCGGTACCGTGCTCTTGAAAGCACGGGTCCCGAACCGGGACCAGGCATTGTGGCCGGGAGAGTTCATCCTTGCGCAACTGATCCTGAAAATCGAGCCCGCCGCCGTGGTCGTGCCTGCAAGCGCGGTCCGGCCGGGACAGAAGGGCCCTTATGTCTATGTCGTGGACGATGCAAGGGCGAGGCTGCGACCGGTCCAGGTCTTGCGGCAGGTCGAAGACCTGGCCGTCATCGGGGAGGGATTGAAAGGCGGCGAACTGGTGATCACCGAGCTTCCCGTTAACCTTACCCCCGGCAAAGCGGTCAAACCGATCGGGGAGCCACACTCATGAACGTGTCCAGGATCTTCATCGAACGTCCGGTAGCGACGGCGGTATTGACCGCAGGCTTATGCCTGTTTGGCTTATTCGCCTTCGACACGCTGCCGGTCAATGAGTTGCCCAGCGTCGATTTCCCCACCCTTCAGGTCTCCGCAAACCTCCCTGGAGCGGATCCCGAAACCATGGCGCGAGTGGTAGCAACGCCCCTGGAGCGGGAGTTTTCCACGATTTCCGGTATCGATTCCATGAGCTCGGTAAGCGGCTCGAGCTCGACCCGTATCGCTTTGCAATTCCGGCTCGAGCGCGATATCGACTCGGCCGCCCAGGACGTGCAGGGCGCGATCGCGAGCGCCATGCGCCGGCTTCCCGACGGGATCGATCCACCTCAGTTGCGCAAGACCAACCCCGCGGACAGCCCGGTCCTGATCCTCGCCTTGACCGCGGAGACCCTGCCACTCCCGGAGCTGAACGAGTTCGCCGACACCCGTCTGACCCAGCGATTGTCGATGCTTCCGGGGGTCGCTCAGGTGGTGATCTACGGGGCCCAAAAATACGCGGTACGCTTGTACGTCAATCCCAATGCCTTGGCCCAACGTAACCTCGGGTTCGATCAAGTAGTCGAGGCCGTCCAGGAAGCCAACAGTAACCGCCCCGCCGGGATCATGGACGGCGCCGAGCGTGCCTATGCAGTAACGGCCGACGCCGATCTCACCACAGCCGCGGATTTCCGAGACGTGATCGTGGCCTTCCAGAACGGTATTCCGGTCCGCCTCAAGGACATCGGCCGCGCCGAGGACAGCGTGGAGAACGATAAGGCCTTGAGCTGGTTCAACGGCGAGCGTTCGATCCTTCTCGCGGTACAGCGGCAGCCCGGTGCCAACACGGTGGAGACCGTCAACGGGATCCGGGAACTGTTGCCCGAGGTACGCGCCCAGCTCCCGGCGGGAGTTGAATTACGCGTGCTGCTCGATCGTTCCGAGTTTATCCGCGAGTCGATCCATGACGTCAATTTCACCCTGGTGCTCGCGATCGTCCTCGTGTCCGGCGTGGTGCTCATGTTCCTGGCCAATCTGTCATCGACCCTCATCACGGTCCTGATCCTTCCTACGTCGGTGCTCGGGAGCTTCGCCGTGATGCATCTCCTCGGCTACAGTCTAAACAACCTGTCGCTGATGGCGTTGACCTTGGCGGTGGGTTTCGTGGTGGATGACGCCATCGTGGTGCTGGAAAACATCAGCCGGCACATGCAAATGGGCAAGGACCGTTTGACCGCGGCCCTCGATGGCACGCGCGAGATCGGCTTCACTGTCTTGTCCATGACGATATCGCTGGCTGCCGTATTCATCCCGATCCTGTTCATGTCCGGGATCCTCGGCCGCCTGTTCGCCGAGTTCGCGGTCACCGTAGGCGTGGCCGTTCTGATCTCCGGGCTCGTTTCCCTGAGCCTCACCCCCATGCTGTGTGGCTTGTTTCTCAAGTCCACCAGGGGACACGGTCCTCATTACCGCGCCTTCGATGCGCTGTTCGAGCATTCCAGGGCCTTTTACGGCAAGAGCCTCCGGTTTGCCATGGGTCATCGCGGCCCGATGCTCATGGCATCGGCAGCGATTCTGGTTGCGACCGGCTGGCTTTACACCGCGGTCCCGAAGGGCTTCATCCCGAGTCAGGACACCGGGACCATTACCGGCACTACGCGCGCGCCCGAGGGAACTCCATTTCCGGAGCTGGTCAAGAGGCAGCTGGCGCTCACCGACGTGGTGCGCGCCAATCGCAACGTCGAATCGCTGATGTCCTCCGCGGGACAGGGGTTCGGAGGAGTGACGGGGGGCAATGTCGGACGCATCTTCGTCCGATTGAAACCTGCGGCCGATCGGGAAGCCAGCGCCGACGAAGTCATTCAGGAGCTGCGTCGCGCCGCGCGCGCCGTCGAGGGTATGGTGCTCGTGTTGCAAAATCCGCCGGCGATCCGCATGGGCTCGATCACGGGCGCAGGGGAATTTCAAGTCGTCCTGCGGGGCTCCGATCTGACGTCCCTCTACCCGGCCGCCCAAGCGATCGAGGCTCGACTCCAGGCATTGCCGATGATCCAGGACGTGAGCAGCAGCCTGGAGCTCGCCAACCCCGAGATCCGGGTGCATATACTGCGCGAGCGCGCAGCTTCCCTCGGCGTCAGCTCGCAGGAAATCGAAACTGTGCTCGGCTCCGCCTTTGGAGGGAGCGAGATCAGCACGATTTATGGCGCCAGTGACCAGTATCCCGTTTTTATTCAGCTCGATGCGGCCTTCCAGCGCGACGTCAATGCGCTCGACGCCCTCTACGTGCAGGGCCGAAACGGCCGCCTGGTACCGCTCGCCAGCATCACGGACATAAGGCAAGGCGTCGGGCCGATCTCGATCGAGCATTTCGGACAACTTCCCTCGGTCACGCTGTCGTTCAACCTGGCGCGGGAGCAATCCATCGGGGCGGGGCTTTCGGCCATTCGGGAGGTAATGCGGGAGGCGCTCCCGCCCGGCATCAGCAGCGTCCTGAGCGGCAGCGCCAAGAGTTTCGAGGAATCGACGCGCGATCTGCCGATCCTCCTGGGTATCACCGTCCTGGTGGTGTACATGATCCTCGCGATCCTGTACGAACATCTCGGCCATCCGCTCACCATCCTCACGGCGCTGCCCTTGGCCGGGTTTGGGGCACTGGTCATGCTTTTGCTCCTCGATCAGGAGCTCAATATGTTCAGCTTCGTGGGGATCATCCTCCTCGTGGGCCTGGTCAAGAAGAATGGGATCATGATGGTGGATTTCTCACTCACCCTCCAGCGTGAAAAAAATCTGCCGGCAGAGCAGGCCATCGTCGAGGCCTGCCTGGTTCGCTTCCGACCTATCATGATGACCACGATGGCGGCGATCCTCGCGACCCTGCCCATTGCGCTTGGTTATGGCGCAGGCGGCGAGGCACGCCAGCCCCTCGGGATCGCGGTCGCGGGCGGGCTCTTGTTCTCGCAGTTTCTGACGCTGTACATCACCCCGACCTTTTACGTGAGCCTGGAGCGGTTCGTCCAACGGCTGCGCATGCGCGCCTCCGGCACATGGGGCGAGAAACGGGCCTCTAAGCGGCTGTCTTCCTAGAATATGTGTCACTGCTGGCGGCGCGCCCGGTAGCCGGCTGCTGCCCCCAGAGGGGCTACTTCAAGCCCATGCAGTTAGCCTAGTAAGTGACGGTATACGAACCCCGAGACCCCGGAACTGGAGGCTCACCTGCCGGACGGCTCGCGGTTTGAGCTTATCTCGTTCGGGCTTACTCTCTCATATTCACCAAGACGTAATTAGAGCGTCACAAAGGGCTGGTACGGTTGCCGTGTCCGTAATGCGCAGTCCCTTTAAGAAACATTAAGGAGTAAGTTGATGAAACACAAACACCCGAATCTGGCCGTACGCGGCGCCCTCTTCACCCTCGCTACAGCGGTGGCGGTTCCCGCGGCGACCGGGACCGAGCCCGCGGTACAAGGACCCGAATCGGTATCCGACTGGTTCGATGCCGGCCAGGAGTACATAGAGACCGCAAAAAAGCTTTTCCCGATAGAGCACCGGGCCAAGAATGTGATCCTCTTTGTCGGTGATGGCATGGGAGTCTCTACCGTGACGGCTGCCCGCATCTTGGAAGGGCAGCAGATGGGTAAGCCCGGTGAGGAGCATAGCTTGTTCTTCGAGAAGTTGCCCTATGTCGCGC
>JALZJW010000162.1 GCA_030859565.1 Pseudomonadota bacterium | reverse complement strand
AAGCCCTATCGCAAGATCAAGTCGCTGAAATTCTGGAACTCAATCAGGCCGGTGGCTTAGGCGTCCGCGCGTATACCTTCGACGGCGATACCCCAGGCGACGCCCGCAAAGCGGTGCGCACTCGGGGCGATATCGTTGTCTCCAACCCCGACATGCTGCACCAGGGGATCTTGCCCCACCACACCAAATGGGCTCAATTCTTCGAGACCTTACGCTTTGTCGTCATCGACGAATTGCACACCTACCGCGGTGTCTTCGGTTCCCATATGGCGAATGTCATTCGTCGGCTGCGACGAGTATGCCGCTTCTACGGACCCGATCCGATTTTCATCTTGTCTTCTGCCACGATCGCTAATCCCGCCGAGCTCGCCGAAGAGTTGATTGGCGGTCCGGTAGCCGCGGTGACAGACAGCGGTGCACCGCAGGGGCAAAAGCATCTTCTCCTCTGGAATCCGCCGGTCATCAATCCCGACCTCGGTCTGCGTGCCTCTAGTCGCTCGCAAGTCACTCGTATCGCGAGATCAGCTCTGGTCCACGGACTGAAAACCATCGTCTTTGCTAACTCGCGGCTGATGGTCGAAGTGCTGACCAAGTATCTCAAGGATGTATTTGATCGGGATCCGCGCAAGCCATCGCGGGTGAGGGCTTATCGGGGCGGCTACTTGCCGACCGAGCGGCGCGCGACCGAGAAGGAGCTGCGCGCCGGCCGCTTGGACTGTATCATCACGACGAGCGCGCTGGAATTGGGTGTCGACATCGGTGCCCTGGATGTCTGTCTACTCAATGGCTATCCCGGCACCATCGCCGGAACCTGGCAGCGGTTTGGACGGGCCGGTCGCCGCCAGCGGGCAGCACTCGGGGTCTTGGTCGCAACCAGTGATCCCTTGGATCAATTCCTGGTCCGCAACCCCGATTTCTTCATGGGCAGCTCCCCCGAGCATGCGCGGATCGCACCCGATCAATTGCTGATCCTCATGGACCACGTCCGCTGCGCGGCCTTCGAGTTACCGTTTAGGGACGGCGAGCCGTTCGGTCAAGAACCGCTCGATGAGCTCCTGGCTTATCTCGAAGAACACGGGATCCTGCATCATGAAGCGCCTCAATGGCACTGGATAGCCGACAGTTTTCCTGCCAATAGTGTGAGCCTGCGCTCCGTCGCCGAGGGTAACTTCGTGGTGATCGATACGACCGGCGGCAAGCAGGAGATCATTGCCGAAGTCGACTACTCCAGCGCACCGATGACGATCTACGAAGGCGCCATTTATCTCATCCAAGCCCAACCCTGGCAAGTCGAACGGCTCGACTGGGAAGGACGCAAGGCCTTTGTCACCCGTACGCAGGCGGACTATTACACCGATGCGATCGATTATACGAAACTGAAAGTCCTGGACGAATTCGAGCAACAAGAGCGTACACATTCCGCCTGTGCTGGTGGCGAAGTGCATTTGGTTAGGCGTATTGCCGGTTACAAGAAGATCCGCTATTACACGCACGAGAACATCGGCTACGGCAAGATCCAGTTGCCCGATCAAGAAATGCACACGACCGCTGTTTGGTGGCAAATAGACCCCGCGGCGCTGGAAGCCGCCTTTCCCGCCCGGTGGCAAGCTCTGGATGGATTTCTCAGCGCCGCCTACGCCCTCCACCACGTCGCGGCACTGCTCACGATGTCTGAACGGCACGATCTAGGACGCTCGGTCGGCGATAGTCAACACACGTGGTTTGCCGTGGCGGGTCCGGAGGGACGCGGACGGGCGCAAGCCTTCGATGGCGGGACTATCGATATCGAACAATCAACACAAGCCTTCTTACCCACGGTCTTCCTCTATGACAACCATCCAGGCGGCATAGGGCTATCCACGCCGCTCTATGATCTCGGTGCGACGGTCGTCACCAAGACCCATGACTTGATCGCCGCGTGTCCCTGCGATTATCACCCGCACTTCCACTCCGGCGCTCGCCCGTTCGGACAAAGCCTCTGCGAATCGTTCACCGATCTCGCCAGCCCAATAGATATACGTCTCGAAGGTGATGGATCGCTCGGCCCCCTCAATCGCCTCCAACATCGCGGGAAAGATTTGATCGCCGTTGAGAAGCGTTTCCACCCGGTTGCCCTCCAGAATCTGGGGACCGAGTAGATGTCCGACCGCGCGGCGAAACTGCGGGCTTCGGACCGCGTACATGTGCTTGATTTCGAAGTCGGGATCTTCCGGGCTGAGCATCGGGATATCGCGCACGAGAGGTGCGGAACATCCGGTGGCGAGAAACATCGTGAGGAGAAGAGCAAAGCCGCGACGCGGTCTCGGATTCTGTGTGGAGAGGATCATCAACGGCTGTTCTCCCGAGTAGGTTGCAGGTTCCCCGTTGAAGGTGTCACCCGCCGCGCAGTGCGCGGTCTCGTTCAGGCTACCGACGCAGCCGTAATATATCGGACCTATCGGCAAACGCCCCGAGTTCTTAAAGGTAAGACTGGAACGAGCCTCAGCCCGTATAGAAACGGTAACGCATGGGGTCTGCCTCAGTCGCGTTATTCCACGGCCCAGAGACAGGAAGACTCTTGGCCTCCTGCGACTATACCGTTCAAAACCAACGTCTATTCGTACTTCCGGCTGGTGAGAGCAGCTGTGCCGCACTTGAAACCCGGTGCCGCGATCATCGCTACGAGTTCGATCACTGGGCTAGAGGGCTCGCCCAAGCTACTCGATTATTCAGCGACCAAAGGTGCGATTAACGCGATTACCAAAACGCTGGCTCAGAACTTGGTCAAAAAAGGGCATACGCGTGAACGCGGACGCGCCTGGGCGCGTCTTCCTCCGTAGACTTCCTTTCAAGGTACGCGTTCCGATGCGGGTAACGCCCGAATCGGTCAATGATCGCTTTGTGCGTGAGCTCGAACTTGAGATTCCCTTCCAACCTCCGCTCGCTGAAAAGCTTGAGCGCCACCTTGTGGATTTCGGGCGACTCGCTGTGCATGAAAGGCATATACAGAAATGCCTTCTGCTGGGCGCTCAAGGCGCTATGCGCATTTGCGGCGATGGCCCCTTGCGCCAGGCGGTTCTGTCAACTCGAGTCTGATCGTCCATAATCCTGGCATGAACCGTCGATCAAGCTATCGTGGTTATCGCTTCCCACCCGAGATCATCAGCCATGCCGTGTGGCTATACCATCGGTTCACGCTGAGCTTCAGAGACATCGAAGATCTGCTGGCTGAGCGAGGGGTCATCGTTACGTATGAATCCGTTCGACAGTGGTGCATGAAGTTCGGTCCGAACTATGCTAACCAGCTTCGCAAACGCCAAGGGCGATTGGGGGACACGTGGTTTATGGATGAGGCGGTGATCGTCACGGTCCAAGGGGAACGCCGTTATCTCTGGCGTGCTGTTGACCAAGACGATAACGTCATCGACATTCTGGTTCAGAAACGTAAAGACAAACAAGCCGCGACGCGTTTCTTCCGTAAGATGTTGAAGCACCAAGGTCGATCGCCAAGGGTGATGGTGACCGATAAGCTGAAGAGCTACGCTGCGGCGAGGAGAGAGGTCATGCCATCGACTGTGCACTGCCAAGATCGCTACGCCAATAACCGAGCGGAAGCCTCACACCGACATACGCGCCAACACGAGAGGCAGATGAGGCGATTCAAATCATCCGGACAAGCCCAACGATTCCTGTCTGTTCACAGCCAAGTCCACAACCTGTTTCGCGTCGGCCGTCATCTTTTAAGGGCGTGTCATTACCGCCTGTTCCGTGAGCGCTCGTTTTCGACTTGGCAAGAGGTGACTTGCGCCTGCTGAATCGGTAGCTGAACCTAAACCGCAGCCGAAAATAAGCTACGTTCGATAACTTTCAAAGCCCAATCCCGATAGAGCCGTGCTCAACTCCATCGATGGGAAGCGACATGACTTCGTCCTCAGCCTGTTGCGCGCTAAGGTATAGCAGCGGGAGGTAATGGTCTGGCGTCGGGACCCTCAGGCGCGCGTCTTCGCCAAACGTGTACACATCGATAAGAGATCCGTGCTGCCGGCTAACTAGGCAATCGCGCACCTGGTTATTGAAGCGCACCGCCCAATTAAAGAGTAGGGCGTTCTCTGCCCAGTTCATGAGGTGGAGATTGTGTCCGCGGCAGCTTGTTTAGCACGATTCTGGATTTGGACCGTACGAGCTTTATAGTCTATCTTTTTGTACTTTAGCAAGAAGTTACCCATACTTTCCTTGGGTTGACCTTAACCATGACTGCATTTTCATTTTGAACATGACGACTCTTCGCCTTCTACCGTCGCTGCTCTGTGCGATGACTCTGCTCGCCGCCTGTCAACCAATCATCCCACCCGCAACGCAGGCTTCAGTGAACGTTCCCGAACGGCTAAGGGTCCCGCCGGGCCGCTCCGTGGTCCTTGAGGCGCAAGCCAGAGGTGCACAGATTTATGAATGCAAAGTCAGGACGGACAACGGGCAAGCGTTCGAGTGGTCCTTGAAAGCGCCAGACGCCAATCTCTTTGACTCGGGAGGTAAGCGCATCGGGCACCATTATGCCGGCCCCACCTGGGCGGCCGCCGACGGTAGTAAGGTCATTGGCGAGGTTAAGCACAAGATTGATTCTCCGAGCACATCCGCCATCCCCTGGCTACTGATTGCTGCGAAATCCAATGAAGGCGAGGGCATATTCGGTCGCGTGAGATGGATACAGCGCATCAACACCGTGGGCGGCATAGCGCCCTTGAACGGCTGCAGCCACACGGAGATCAGCAAAGAGGCCCGCGTCGATTACACGGCGACTTATATATTCTACGCTTCGGCCCGCTAGGCTACAGGCGATTCAGGGGCGGCCTTCATGCAGCACAGCTGCCGAAGTGGCCATCCAGGAGACCATTAAGGCGTGCCCTGGTTCAGGCGAAGCCCGCGCGCTCGCTGCGCTTCGTGGCCTTCGTCAATGAGGAGCCGCCGTTTTTCTATTGGGGCAAGATGGGCAGCAGAGTTTACGCCAAGGCGGCCCGCGCCCGGGGCGAGGACATACGACTGATGATCTCCCTCGAGATGCTGGGCTACTACAGCGAGGAGCTGGGCAGTCAACGCTACCCGGCGTGTTTGGATTCTTCTACCCAGACCGGGCGAACTTCATCGGCTTCGTGTCCAACTTCGACTCCCGTCGCCTCACTTGCTGGTCGGTTGTCATAGGCTCCCCTACCTTGGAGGAGAGGGCGTACCTGACCCGGCAGCGAAGCCCAGATCCGATAAATCTAATTGTCGTCACCCGAAAAATTTAATTGTCCCTGAACACCCGTACCTTATTCTCTCCGCCGCACTTAAAAAATCGTCAGAATGAACGATATGTACATTAGGAGCGATTCACGGCTCAAACAATCGCAACCTATCGCGATGAAGATTTAATCCACGCCGCGATATTACACGCGGCGCTATGACCCCCAGGATTTAGCCTAGTACCTGCTATGTACGATGTCGAATTGATACACGTCGCCGATATCCTTCAGTGGCTGACGATATTCTTTACGCTGTTGGGATTTCTTCCTCAGCTGATAACGCTGCGCTTGACGAAAAACAGCCAAGGAGTCTCTCTGAGTGCATGGATCCTGTGGGCCGTTGGTAGCAGCATGACGCTCTTCTATGCCCTGGTGCATTACTGGTTTGAAGGCTGCTGCCTGCCGCTCGTCATCACGACTGTTTTTAACTGTGTGCTCAGCCTCGTGACGCTGGTGTTGATTATCCTGCACCGGCTCGCTCCATGTCACCCCTTAGCGGTCGGGGAGATAGGTAAGAAAGAAAGTCATCCAGATAGCGTTTAAAGCGCAACCGATCACCAACAGGAAGAAGCCGATCAGCTAAGGTCAACCTGCGAAGGGCCTCCGGGGTCGTACCCCACCATCTTGACCCCGACGAATACGAACCCCCGTTGAAGCTGAAGGTAAACTTTGAACCAGGGCCCGGCTTAGTAATATCCGACGAGGCGAAGTACCGGATTCTTTCCGATTCCCCATCGATTTCGCTGATTCGTAGCACGTCTCCCTCTGGCGTTTGCGCGTAGTTGTATCCGCCAACTCCTGCTGACTTTTCGCGCAACCAGAGCTGCCGGTATTTGTGCTGCCCATTCGCTTTGGCGTACCAAAGGATGAAGTCGGCGGTGGACGGAAGAGCGTCAACCGACTCAAGCCCCGTCGTTTTAGCAACGATTAGAAGCTGAATGAAGCTAGCAGAGCCAAACACCTCATCCATCACCGCCCGGACCCGATGAACATTCTCATCACCTATCTGCACGAAGATGGAACCCGACTCGGTGAGCAGATCGCGGGCGACGGTTAGCCGGTCGCGCAGATACGTTAGGTAGCTATGAATGCCGTCGCGCCAGGTGTCGCGGAAGGCTTTGACCTGCTCCGGCTCGCGGGTGATGTGGTCGGCCTTGCCGTCCTTCACGTCGCGGCTGGTGGTACTCCACTGAAAGTTGCTGTTGAATTTGATGCCGTAGGGCGGGTCGAGGTAGATGCACTGCACCTTGCCGCGCAGCCCCTCGCGCTCGGCGAGGCTGGCCATTACCTGGAAGGAGTCACCGAGAATCATGCGGTTCGACCAATTCTGCTCGTGCTGGTAGAACTCGGTTTTGTCCACGCCCTCGGGGATGCCGTTGAAATCGCCAAAGAGGTCGATCTGCGCACCGACTTCTTGCGCGCGCTGCTCGCGAGTCTGCTTGAGCAGGTCGTCGATGGGCACCTTGGGGTGTACCTTCTCCTGGATGTAGAGCGGCGGGGCGTGGACGACGAGATCGCTCCAGTCCTGCTCATCCTTGCCGCGCCAGACAAGCTGCGGATCGAGGTCGCGGTTACGCCGCTCGTAGGCCACGCGGACGGGGCTTTGCTCGTGCTTCCGCATCACCGACTGGTATTCGGCGGTCGGGATGTTTTTGCGCGTGGCCTCGTCGTGCTTGAGCGACTCGACCGTTTTAATGGTGGTTGGCTTTTTCGCCATGGCTACGCCTTTTGTTTCGCATGTCTAGCTCAGTTTCTTCCTGATCCATGCCGGGCGCCGGCGGCAATCGAGGACCGCATAGACAAGGGCTGTCTCGTTCTCAACCCGGTAGTAAACGGCGAAGGGAAATCGTTTTGATAACAGGCGATGGTATTTCCCGAAATGTATGGAATGGACGCCGGCGCTGATGATCAGGGAATCGATATCGGAGTAAAGCGAGTCAAGGAAATAGGCGCCAACCCCCTCGGCCTGACTTTCATAGAACCGGTAACCATCGATCAAGTCCTGACTGGCCGAGGCGAGTATTTTGATTTTCATGAAATCTTGTTTTGGATATTCCTCTTGGCGGCGTCCCAATCTTGAAATTCATCGTCCCCGCGCTTGTGCATTGCGTCCCGTTCCGCCAACACTTCTTCATGCCAGGTCGGGGAAGACACGCTGCCCGTCTTCCGGCATAAATCGTCCCAAAGCGATTCCATCGCCTGAAGCTTCTCTTCCACGGACATTTTGTCCAACGGTATCGTGTTCGCCATGATGCCTCCTCATGTGTGTTGCTACTATTTGATTGACTAGATTACTCCGGGCCGAGCCGACCGGTATACGTTTCGATCATTTTACTGAACTCGGC
>JALZJW010000161.1 GCA_030859565.1 Pseudomonadota bacterium | reverse complement strand
CCCGCGAACCGGCTCAGTTCAACATCAGTGTATCCGCCATGCCGGGCGATGACACGTGTCACGCAATCCCAACCTTGTTCCGCCCGGCACAGCGGATACACTGCTTTACGTTAGGCGTCATTCGCGCTCTCCGATGAGGACGGTGCTATTGCTACTTGCGTTGGCGAGCGTCTGCTCTGCCGGGCAGCAGGCCATTGAGTTTATTTATCCCGTGACGTAGAAGAGGCCCGCGAGCACGCCCGCCGCGAGAGGTACGAAGCACTGCGCGCGTGGCATGAAACACCCGAATTCTTTGCCGCCGGTCATCCAAGGAAGCTCGCTTTGACATGAATCGACATGGACGTTTTGAAGTTTTTTTACTCTATGGCGGTCATTCTTATTGGGGTGGCTAGTCGGTATTCACATATCGTCACTCCAAATGGATGTTCATCGGTCAGTTGACTACGGCAGGCATTCACCAGTCCGCTTGCCCAAAAGCGGCGGCGGCTGGCACGACTTCTCGATCGACACCGACGGCTCCCGAGGTTCAAAACGCCGGACCTTTGTATCGCTGGAATGCCACCAAAAAGGCCTATGTAGAGCAATCCAGCGAGCAGATCAGACCGATGTTTTCCGAAGAGCCATGACGCCCTACTAACCGGCGATGCAGCGAGCTGCTCGCGCATCACGGCGCCTGCTTCCGCCCTCCGGACGAGATGAGGAAATGGATCGCGACGGTGAACGATGCCGAAATGCGCAAGGCCCTCACATGGCGCTACAGAATCCGTGGGGAACTGTCGAGCAGGAGTAGACGCGAAGCCGAGCATTCGTGTGAACGCTGAAACTGGCGCGAGTTCGCGCGAATACCAGGCCGTAATGAAAAACGTTACTAGACCATACTGCGCCTTTCTTTTGCTTCTGTCTCTGACGCGCTACGTCGCGACCACTGCAAGTGGGCAAGCGGCGATCGAATCAGAGCAGTCGTTCAATACCAAGACATCGGAGCACGCCGGCGTCGCAGTTGTGGCGTCCGTGGCCAAAACACCTGCTCGGGATGGTAAAGTTCTCCTCAAAATCACGATAACGAATAAGACTTCGGCAATGGTAGCATATGATGACTATGTTGGGTTTCCGAAATGCACCGTGTCGATAATTGATGAGAAGGGACAGGTTCAACCCTTGACGCCATTTGGAGAAAGAGCCGTAATGGGAGTCGGTTCCCTGCGGATGCTCGTTATAAGCCTTGCGCCGGCAGAGTCCAAAACCTACAGATGTGACTTACGGAAGTGCTTCGCTCTGATGCCAGGGAAGTTTGATGTGTCCATCGCGTTTCCGCTTCGCCAGCCTCGCGGAGTGCTCAAGATCGAGAAGCTCCGATTCACAATTAACAACTCGGAGGCTTAGCTGCGTAAAGGGAACAGTTTACCGGTGAAGTCTGCGAGCGGCGCACTCACTGCTCGCGCGCCAAGGCGGACAACGCCCGGTCAAAGCGCATCGCGGACCGGCTCCTCCGGAAATACTTTTCCCCCTCCCCACGTTAATTGGGATCTCCCACAATGTACGACTGCTAACTCCCGTTGTGCCACAAGTTCCAGATCTTGCGGCGCCGAAGCCGTAAGCCGCTTTGCGAAAGACACTCCGCTTGCTTCTATACAGCCAGTGATGCCACGCTGTCATGGGTCCCGTGGAGAGCATATACAGCAGGACGGCCATCGTTGTAATCCCGCAAAACCGGCTCTTTTTCGTCTTTGCAGTGGCACCCCCCGGCTGTGCTCGAATGGAGGTGTGAAAATCCAGATTCGAGCTTTGTATCAGACCGAGGGGTACCGAATTGAAAAGATCAGCAGCGATGGGGAACGGGCGCAAGTGGAACTGTTGTGGGATGAGCGTTGTAAGCCGAGATGTGAGCAGTGCTCGGCCCCTATGAGGATCAATCGCAAGACGCGCCAAGGCGCCCTGGACCTGCCCTTGGCCAGCGCCGGGTTCGTGTTGGTGGTCTACGAGGCCGGTGCAAGGATATTGCCGGCACTGTGCCCGCTACGAGACGGTGCGCCCGCTGGAGATCGTCGAGCAGCACCAGGCGAGCCTGCGGGTGATGCGCCAGGTCAGTTTGTTGTGCCGGTGGCTGCCTCTGGCGCGGGTCTGCGAGTTTTTGCCGGTCGTGCCGAGCACCGCCTACCGTTGGGATCGCTATATACTGCAGAAGGAATTGCCGGAGCCGCGGCTGGACGGGCTGGAAGCGATCCTGGTCGACGAGAAGGCGATCCGCAAGGGCCAGGGAGGCTTTGTCACCGTGGTGCTTAACGCGCGCAATGGGGAGTTGCTGCACCTGGCCGAAGGCCGAAACAAAGAGAGCCTGGAGAGTTTCTTTTCCAAGCTCAGCGAAGAGCAGAAAGGGAGTATTCGGGCGGTGGGCGTCGATCGCAGCGGGCCGTATCGAGCGGTGGTCAAAAAGCAGCTTCCCAAGGCGGAGATCGTCCTGGACAAGTTCCACCTCATTGCCAACTACAATGAGGTCATCGATCGGATCCGGCGGCGCTCCTACCAGCAGGCGAGCGGTCCAGCGCGGGAGTTTATCAAGGGGCAGCGCTACAATCTCTTTCGCCGGCCCGAGAACCTCAAAGCCGAGGGGAAGGTGGCGCTCAGAAAGCTACTGGAAGCCAATGCGGATCTCAACACCGCGTACGTGCTCAAGGATGAATTGCAGCGGCTCTGGCTCTATCGTTATCCCAAGAGCGCTGGCAAGGCACTGGAGGGCTGGGTCGAGCTGGCCCTGGATGCGGGTATTGCCGAGTTGACTCGCTTTGCCCATGGCCTTCTCGAAGCCAAGGAGCAGATCGTCAGCTTCTGCAAACATCAGCTCACCTCCGCCAAAATTGAATCCTTCAACGCCCTGATCAGCCGCGTCATCCACAAGGCCTGTGGCATCTCCAATCTCGACTATCTCTGGCTCAAGCTGCGCCAAGCTTCACTGCAAGGATGAGAAAGACCCGCAAAACCTCGATCCATTGATGGTTTCCTAGCCATATTTAAGGATGGCCGGTAAGGCGAATTTCTGTTGCGCGGGTAAACTGGCGGCGCGTTTCCATAGCGGTTGGTTTCAACACCCCGCTCAGTTTAACCTCCACCTCCAGTTTGCAATTCCGGATGACCATTACAGAAGGCTGCGAAGTTGCCACAACCGCGGCCGATCCCAAGTTAACCTTATCAAGGCTGACGGACAGAATCCCTCACGGTGCCGCTTTCGGAGAGCGAGACCTTGGATTTGTGCTCCTTCCACGAGAATTCGATAGAGCTAATGTCTCGGGGTTGGTTCGTCTTAACCAAAAACCGCGCAGTATACTGACAGCTGCGTGCACGTTCGACCATCTCGAGTATGACAGCGCGCGGATGCTCAATGACAGAAGGAATTGGATGCCCCTGTCGGCCGAAAACGTTAACCGAAACGTCCTTATAGGGGATCCCAGGAGAACCAGTCGCGGCATAGTCCCGCGCATCAATGGAAAACGATACGAGTATGCGAACCTGATCTTCTAATCGCTCCAGTAGCATGGAACCGCGATATTTTCCTAGCAGAAATGGCCGTGCATTCATCTCGTGATTAGTGATTTCCTGTGTGCCCGCGCGAAGACACATGATACAAAGGAGACACGCTAGACCAACAGTAAGCTTCATGGGGATTATGCGGGGGCAGGACCCGCTCGGCCGGTATTAATAATATTGGGGTACGATAACCGTGAAGTTGTGGATCGAGGCGGTTAAACCATAATCCTTTATGTCTCGAGCATTCGTTCAGCACCGACGCTTATTGCTGTGGCTAGCCACGGGTTCGCTGGCTGTAATCACCTTCGGGATTCTTGCCCAATACCTATCGCGAGTTTGCGAGTGCATGCAAATAGCTCGATATCAAGCGGCGGTCCCGGAAGATAAACGTTGGTTAAATTGTCTCTGGAAGATAGGAGACAAAGAGTCTGAGTCTCCTCCACGTTTTTGGGAAGTGTTTTGGGGCGCACGTCCAGCGCACGCTTATATCGCGCGACCCGGTAATGCCGATTATACTTTCATTGACGTGGAGGAAATGGGTTCTGCATTTCGGTCCTTTCAGAGTTTGACCCTCGTGAATATTCAGGGCGAAGCGATTGAATCAATGATATTTCTTTGCGCCATTGGACCCCAGAGACAGCTGAAGAGACTCCACGTCTTTCGCTCCATAGTGACTGATGAGCTGACCTTGGTACTACGGAACTTTCCCGCCCTTACGGATCTCAGCGTTGGATCGCCCGCTTTCACTGCGCGCCAGTTCCCGGCGTTGGCGAATTTGAGGAATGTGGATGTTGGGCCGTCGCATATCACCATCGAAGGCCTAACGGCGCTTTGCGCATGCCCTCGGGTCGAGGAGATCAAGATTCCCAAGTCGCTTGCCGACGAGAATGAAACTCGTCTGCGTATCCAAGCCCTTCAAGGAAAGTATCCACACATTGAAATCTGGTGGTAACCGCTTCATCATAGCGGCGCATACGGTGGGGCACCTCAGCTGGATGAGTTCATCGAACCGGCAGGCAGTCTGAAAGAGCGCGCCGGCCAGGTGAAAGGCCAGTTGTGAGCCGCGGCCAGCGCAAGCGGCGCCGCCGGAAGGCGGCCTATCGCCGAAGCCGATGCTCGAGCAGCTTCGGCTTGCGAACCGGCTGCTCATTTGAAAGACTCATGTTTCGTGGACGAAAGCCATTGGAACCGGCCCACTGTTGCGAGTTCGAATGGGCCGGTTCCGCATTGCGAAAACGATGAAGTTTCGACAAAAATCGATCGCGTTCCTTCTCCTCATCGTATTCGCGGCTTCGTACACGCTGCGAGCGCCTCGCGAGCCGATTTACGAGGGGAAGCCGCTCTCGTGGTGGTTCACGGATGGTTCGCAAGACCCGGAAGCTCAGCGGCTCGACCGCGAAGCATTGAAAAGCCTTGGGCCGGATGCTGTCGCATGGTTGGCCTATCAGGCGAGCCGTGCGCGGTGCTGGAATCCGGAGGAGCTGGCCCATGCTTCGCCCCTCAAGCGCGGCGCCGTTTCGATCGAGCGCACGTTCATGGGACCCGGGCCAACCAAAGCAGACCAAATCCACTCGGAAGCCATCATCGCCCTTGGGGAACTGGGCCCGGATGGCGCGCCGGCGATCCCGGCCCTTATCAAAGCAGTGCGCAATGGTGACAACGATGATCGCCTCCTCGCAGCCGAGTCCCTCGCGCAGATCGGTGCGGCGAGCTGGCCCGCGGTTGCCGACGCCATCCGCCGCGGCGAACGTCGGCAACGCCTCGTGCTGCTGAGAAAACTAGAGCATTGGTTCGCCGATCCGCAGGTGGCGACGAGTTCAACGCAATACCTGCATCTGATCGAACTCCTCCTCTCGACGCTCCACGATCCCGATGACGATGTCCGCGCATGGTCAGCGCAGCAGCTCTCCGCCTGCGCGGAAGCATGGCAGCGCAGTCCCCATTTTCGTGGTGGCGTTCAATCCCTCGCCCAAGCTCTCGCACGCATGCAGAAACAGGAGCGCATCGTCGCCATCGATCTGTTGGCCACGTTCGAGCGGGCCGCGTCTGGCGCCATCCCCACGTTGACCGCACTGGCGTGCGATCCAGATGAAATCACGAGGGCGCACGCCCTCGGCGCGCTAGCAGTTATCGATCCCGATCAATCACGCTGGCCAGCGCTCTTGTACGAGCTCGCCGCCTCTCCCAAAAAGGAACTCGCCGACTTCGCCGAAGGCGCCCTCATTAGAGCCGGACGTTAGCATTGTACGCAGCCGATGATCGCACCGGCAACCGTTTCTGTGGCGACCCGAGCAAATCGCGGCGAACGAGGGTTACTTCCCCTGGTAGAGATCGGCATCTTACAGCAACGAGCGAGCCAGGGAGCAAGACAATAGGTGCGGGTATGAGGGCTTTCTGCGCTGCATTCTTCTTGGCGACCGCCAGCCTGATGGCTCAGTGGAGCGAGATCAAACCCACCCACTTCGAGCCGCTCACCAGCGTGCCTTGGGACGAGAAAGGCGCGACGAGCCAGACCGTGCTCGGCGCGATCTTTCGCGAGCCCAATCTCGCGATTCGATACCGCGTCCTGGACGAGTATCTGCGGCAGATCCCCGCAACGGAAATTGGCAGAGCCTTCGAGCTGTGCGTCCCCCTGGAAAGCACGCAAAATCCCGACGATCTCGTGGAGCTGTTCATCCCGATCTGGGTAGAGCGCGATCCTGCCGCGTGCTGGGATTGGGTGAAGAAGCTGTTTCGCGTCGTCGGCATCGAAAATGGCGTGCTCGGGTACGATAGTTGGACCCTCCCGCGGATCAGCGTGCAGGATCTCGAGGCAATCCGTGCTTCACCGTTTTGGATCCAGCGGGAGGCGCTGATGGGTTTTCCAGTCGCGCTCGATCGGTCAGCGCTCGCGAAGGAGGAGCGGGTGCGGATCATGAAGGAATTCGCGGAGATGTGGTTCAAGGCATTTTCCTCCTGGCCAGGCTATCCGCGACCGGTCGAAAACGCGGGAAGGTACCTGGCGAAGGCTCATCGCAATGCCGGCAAGCCGTTGGTTGACAGCTTGCGGTACTCCCTCAACCCTGAAACACTAGAGCACATCAACCGCTCGCGGGATCCGGCGGCGGATCTACAGTTCGAAATCGTACTCCGGCGGATGCTGCGAGAGAATCCGGCATCCGCCGTGGAGCTCGTGAACAAGGCCCGAGAGAAGTGGCCGCCTCCGCCAGAGATCGGCGGCGAGCGTCTCGCAGGACCATCGGACGAACTGTTACTGATTTGGGCGAAGAGCGATCTTCCGGGAATGGTTCGCTGGGTGGAGTCTCTCGATATGCGCGAGGGCGACCTGGCGGTGCGTGCAAAAGGGCTCATGATGAGTCTGGTCGATGCAACGACGCGCAACCGCTGGCTCGCGGAAGCGAAGGCTGCGCTTTCGGAAGAACATCGCGAGGCGTCATTGTTCGAGGCTTGGGCGCAGTGGGACCTCGAAGCGGCACTGCTCGCCGTGTCCAAAGCTGGTGACCCTGAGTCGGCAAGAGGTCTTGCAAACGCGGGAGCCTACGGCCCATGGCGGGGTCAGCCGTGGAATGCGAGCCGTCACGCCTTTCGAGTGCTCACCGCTTTCGATTTCTCGAAGTTACCTCCCCGCGTTGCAGAACTGGCTCTCGATGATTGCTACAGCCTGATGGAACAATGGGACAGCATGGACGTCGCCGGCGCCGCGCGCTTTGGGTTCGCTTACCTGCTGCGTACGAACTACGCGCCGCGCAGAGGATTGATCCAGTTCTTCTCCGGCAAGAACATTTACGGCCGCGAAGACGGCATGATCGATCGGACCTTTTGCGCGCTTCGCGTGTGGGCGGTCGTCCGGCCGGACGAGATGAGGAAATGGATCGCGACCGTGAACGATGCCGAAATGCGCAAGGCCCTCACATGGCTGCTGGAAAATCCTTGGGGAACGGGGGAGGAGGAATAAACTGCGGCGACACTAAGCGTCTGACCCGAATGGCGCTAAGATAAGGCTGATTTAGGAGGTGTTCGGGCGGCGCGTTTTTTTACGCCGGGAACCGAGTTTTGCAGGACTTCTTCGCTGAGCGCGCGCATCGCGCGCACGATCTCGTCGAG
>JALZJW010000160.1 GCA_030859565.1 Pseudomonadota bacterium | reverse complement strand
CAGTTAGGTTAGGGAACGGTGTGTTGTTCCAATGCGGGTATTGTTGCATTGCAGCATAGGTTTGTCAACACCTTTGTGACCGGTCGCTTTGGGGTAATCTCCGACCAGTTGTCGAGCTCCCGAACAGAAAAGTGCTAAATGTCTTGGCGCGTAGCACCGGTGGAAATTCGGCGGCGCCGGATGCCCCGCATCGTCCAGCAATACGTGCGAGGCGCTAGGAACGCGCTCGACGCAGGATTCGACGGCATCGAGGTCCACGCCGCCAACGGTTATCTGCTGGACCAGTTCATCAATTCGAGTACTAATCGCCGCGCCGATGAGTACGGCGGTGCAATCGAGAACCGGGCGCGGCTGCTGCTGAAAGTGGTCGACGCGGTCTGTGCAATCTGGGGCGGGGATCGGGTCGGAGTAAGACTATCGCCGCTCGGAACATTTAACGATGTCGGCGACGACCATCCGGAAGCGACATTTGGATACATCGCCGAAGGGCTTAACGACCACAACCTCGCTTATCTGCACGTCATCAATCCAGGCGCTGCCGCGATGGAGAAAGGCGGCGACCCCGACTCTCGCGCATTGCGAATGCTCGAGCTGATGCGGGAAAAATATCGCGGGACCCTCATCCTCGCCGACGGCTTCGATCATGACTGTGCCGAGGAATGGCTTGGCCAGGGCAAGGCGGATTTGATTGCTTTCGGCCGCAAGTTCCTGGGCAATCCCGATTTGCCGGAACGATTCCGCTCGCGCACACCCCTCAACGCCGACGATCCATCCACCTATTACGGCGGCGGCGCCAAAGGCTATACCGACTATCCCAGCCTTGCCCAGGAACGCGGCGAACAACCCAAGCCCTGTGGGGACGAGAGATGGAGATGACGCAGGCCATGTCGCCAGCAAAAGCCCAAGGTGGTAACAGATGAAAGCCCATTACCTCGGTCATGTCGTTTTCTATGTGAAGGATCTCAACCGGTCGCTGGCTTTTTATCGAGACCTTCTGGGGTTTCGGGAAGTGGGGCACATCTTCGACGGCAAGGCGGCGGCGCTCACTTCGGGCAGGACGCATCACCAGCTGTTGCTGATCGAGGTGGGCGACGCTCCTCGCGCTCCGGCCGGACGCCGATTGGGCCTCTATCACATCGGCGTCAAAGTCGGCGACAGCCTGGATGAGCTTCGCGCCGCGAAGAAAGAACTCGAGGACGCCGGCGTGACGATCGCCGGAATGAGCGATCACACGGTGAGCCAGAGTTTGTATCTGCGGGACCCCGACGGCAATGAAATCGAACTCTACGTTGATGCCGATGAGGCGATCTGTAGGAAAGATCCCGCGGCCGTCCTGGCACCGATCAAGCCGCTGCGTCTTTAAGCGTTATGGCTCTCAAGCGAGATCTGTGGTCCGCAAAAATAACGTGGCTCGTTCTATTCTAGGTAACCCGGCCCCGATCTGCAGTTTGTTTGGACATCGGACCACAATAGTCATGCCCGTGTGAAAGGAACCCATTTGGCGAGCCGGATCAACGCGTCAGCCCCTCAGAACCTTATACAAAAACGGCAGACTTTTCTCCATGCGGTAGTCAATACCCGAGTGTGTGTCATCGAACTCCTCGTAGGTATGGGGAATTTCGTTTTCCGCAAGCCGCTTGGAGAGGATGCGAGTGCCGTAGTGAATGTGATACTGGTCGCGCCAACCACAGTCGATATAGATGCCTTTCAGCGACTTCAAGTTTTCACGGTAGCGTCTGACGAGGTGAACGGGATCGTGCTTCAGCCATGCCCGCCAACGCATCTCAATCAACTGCCCGGTCTCAAGGTTGAAAGGCAGGTGGAAACCGTTGGGTGCTTTAGGGTCCGGATCGTAGGTCGCCGCCATGGCAAGGTTCATAAGGCAATGCACCTCGGTATCGCTCAGCTTCTCGTTCTTCCACACGTGGTCAAGGAAGCGCTTCACGCGTCCATCATCGATCCCCTCCGTGGCGTTCTGCTCCTCCTTGAGGACCTCGATATTGCCAGCCTTGCGCTTCCTCTGGCGATATTTGGCGAGTTCGTTGAGCGTGTTGGGCCAGTCGCAGCGGTAGACGAAATCGAAATAGGCGTCGCCCGAGTGGTTGGCAATGGCACCCCAGTATTTGGCGTATTTCATACCGTGGATCATCGCTCCGTAACCCCCTGAGGACTTACCGAAGCAACCGCGATGTTCGCGTGAGGCGAGGGTGCGGAACTCGCGGTCGACGCAGGGGATTAACTCACGGGTGAGATACTCCGCATAGGGTCCGATGGCCGAAGAGTTGACGTACTGGTTACCGCCGAGCGCGGTGAAGCAATCGGGAAACACCGCGATGACTGGTCCCATCTTCTTCTCATGAATGAGCCGGGCGACGCGCTCCGGCACGCTGTCCTCAAAGGGGCGCCAGTTGACGTGGCTCAAGCCTGAACCGGTATAGCCCACCAGGTCGAAGAGTACCGGAAAGCGCTTGCCTCGCCCACGCGTTGAACCCTGGTCATATTGAGGTGGTAACCACACGGCGAGCATACGCTCGTGGGGATCGCCGAGCGGATTATCCGCAAGGATACTGGAACTGTGGTGCAGAGTGACCAGCTTGCCGGCCGGCCAATGGGTTCGTTTTAGAGCCATCTTGCGTGTCTCAACCCCTGGCTGGTTCGAGCCGACAGGAGCAGCCGTCGGACACGAGGGTGAAATACGATCAACTCGCCGTGCTTAGGGCATTCTAAACCTCATCGACTTGAGCACTTGCGTCCATTGCAGCGCTTCTTGGTACACCGTTCTTAGGCTACGGCCATGGTAGGGATCATTTTCACACGATATCCTATTTCCATAAAACTCGCCGTACCTCGCACTTGTGTGGGCGTAGACCTCGATTTCGGCCCCACAGCGTGCCGCTCCTCCCGACCACCCCCGACCCAGCGGAGGCCGCCTAGTGCGATAACGCATGCTCAATGAAATCACACGCTACAGCGGTACCGTCCTCACGCTGCACGTGCTCCCGATCTGGCCCGCGCGTTCGGCATAGCTCGGGTCATCGAGGAGTCGTGCCAACTCCGCGATGATGCGGGGAACTCGGTAAGAGGTGCGTGGCAGCGTGCGACCTGCGCCTAAACGCGCAATCCGTGCGGCGTTATCGAACTGATCATGGGCGAAGGGGACCACGAGCATCGGTCGGCCGGCGCGCAGCGCCTGGGCCGTCGTCCCTATCCCGCCGTGATGCACGACTAGCCGGGCATGTGGCAGCAACCGCCCGTAGGGGGCGTAGTCGAAGCACGCGACCCCCTCGGGCAGTGACCCCGGCGGACGGCCATCGCCAACGAGCACGAGGGCACGTTGACCCAGTGTCTTGGCGGCGGCGATGCCCTGCTCGAAGAAATCCTTGGCCACCCAGACTGCCGAAGACCCGAGGGTGAACACGATCGGCGCAGGTCCGCCCTCCAAAAACCGCTGTAGCTCCGATGGCAAGCCGGCCGCATCTGCGGGTCGTCCACGCAGGTCATGGAAGGGGAAACCGGTCACCTGCGTCCGGGCTGGCCAATCGGGTTGCGGGGACGCCAAAACGGACGAGAAAAGCGCCAGCACGCCGGCGGGCGAATGCTGGCCCTCGACCAGCGGGTGCCTGCCAGGCGGCAGACCGAGGTCGGCGCGTAAGCGGTAGAGGGGCCGCACGAACGGTGCCGTGAGCCTTTTTGCCAGCCATACGAACAGCCCGCCTAGCTAGCCGCGGGTGCAGCCGCAGCACGCGGTGCAGAGAGGGCATGCGCGGTCCCAGTGGGGGGTCGAAGGCCGAAAACAACGAGAAGGGCGATAACACGGTCGATAGCCAGGGGACCCCGCACGCCTCGGCGACGATGGGCCCGACCAGCGGGAGCGGGTGGGTCACCAGGAGGTCGGCCCCCAGAACGGCCGCGGAGAGGTCCTCGTAGATCTGGCGGAGATAAGGCAGGATGAGCCGTCCGAGGATCGCTTCCCCGCCGCGTTTCGGGTGCATCAAACGCTCGACCAGCGGCACGAGGACCTCCGGTTGGTCATGGGAGGGCAGCTCGGGACGCACGGGATAGAAGGTGATCCCGAGGGCCTCGATCTTCTCGCGGTATACCGAAGTCGTGACGATGAGCGGACGGTGACCGCGCGCCTTCAGCTCGAGCGCGATCGCCACATAGGGGTTCACATCGCCCAGCGATCCGAAGGTCGAAAGCACGATGCGTTTCGCGCATCTCTTGTGGCGCATGATGACGGCCTATGATCAAGGCGGAAGGACGATCCGGCGCTAAGCGTGCCCCCGCAAGGTGGTAACAAACTGCGAACAGGCGTGAGGGCAACGCGCACAAGGACAGCCCACATGCTCCGGGTGTCCCGCGCTATTCTACTGCATCGCCGTGCGCCGCTACCCGAACGGACCTTTGGGCCTTGAGTAAGGACATAATTGGAACTTTGTTAGGATAGCGGGCTCGCCATCCTCATACAGGTACAGGAAGTCACTGGGCAATGATCGGTCTTCTTCAGCGCGTTACCGAAGCACGGGTCCAGGTCGAGGGTGTCACCATCGGCGCCATCGCCACCGGGCTCTTGGTGTTTGTTGGAGTCGAACGCGGTGACGGCGAATCCCAGGCCGATCGGCTCTTGGAGCGGCTCTTGGGCTACCGCGTATTTCCGGATCGGGAAGGTAAGATGAATTTGAGCCTGACCGATATCCGCGGTGGTCTGCTCTTGGTCCCGCAGTTCACCCTTCCGGCCGATACCAAGAAGGGCATGCGTCCGAGCTTTACCCCGGCCGCAGCGCCGGCCGAGGGTGAACGCCTGTTCCACTATCTGCTGGAGCGCGCCCCGTCCTTGCACGCTCCGATCGCGAGCGGTCGTTTCGGCGCTCACATGCAGGTCACGCTCACCAACAATGGACCCGTGACCTTGTGGCTGCGGGTCGACCCCAAAGCTGCCTGAGGCCATCCTGCACGAGTCCTTGCTCGCGGAGTTCTACGCCTTGCTGATTCCACAGACCCTAGAGTAGCTGCGACGAATACTCGTCCACCGTCCGCTCCATAGCCTACTATGATGCGTGCTTGCCGAGATCACGAAATCGGGTTCGTATAAGCGCATGGCCATGATGGCGCAATGCACGCACTAGGGAGACGGCATCAACGGTCCACCCACACTCAATTCATCGATACCCCGCCGTTTGTGGCGGGCACCTCAGCCTTGGGGTTTCCAAAGGGGAGTAGTGCAACTCTCCCCTTTTATCGCCTGCGGAATGTATGCCCCGCAGGCCGTCGTACGCGTGGTAGAAGGTGGCGGGTTGCATGATGACGAGGTAGCCTCGCCGAAACTTGCCGCTTAGTGGGCCGGTAAAATTAGCAATTCGCCACACACACGCTCGACGAGGTGCGCGCCGCCGAGGCACGGCGGCTCGTCCAGACGGTACAAGCCGGTGCTGAAGAAGCCCCGCCGGTGCCTGCTCCAACGTAAGGAGAACCTGACTGACCATCAGCGCATCCGGCTGCAGCGTGCGCGCCTATCTGCTCAAGAAGGACTTCCAGCAGTTCTGAGACTACGAATCGCCCACTTCGGCAGGAAAGTATATGGATCAGTGGTGTGCATCGCGCGTTTCATTGTGTTATAGGCTCTGATCAATCAACGGCGGGAAAGCCGCCGTTCACGCGGGCACGGCGCCAGGCCCGCGCCACCCTCAGCCAGCTTTGCGGCCCGAGGTGCCGAACAGCGCCGGAAACGGCTGCGTCTGGACGCGCTGTGGCGATAGCTGCCGGTTGCCGGGGTGAGGGTGCTGCCGCGGTTGCGCGGGCTGCCGAGCCTGCGGGCGTTGCGGTTGCGGTCCGGCGTGCTGGGCCGCGGGTGCGCGCGGTTCGTGCCGGCGCCTCTGCCGGTTCGGTTGCTGGTGGTTGCCGCTTTTGCGGTGGTGCGGCTGCGCGGTGGGTTGCTGCCCGCGCCCCTGGCGCTGGTGTCTCTGCGGCTCGGCCTGACGCGCCGGGGCGTGAAACGACGATCCGGGCTCGAAGCCGGCGACGGGCCGCTGCTCGATACGCTTGTTGATCAAGCGCTCAATCGCGGCCAGCAGCGGCCGGTCTCCGCTGCACACCAGCGACACGGCCTCGCCCGACAAGCCCGCGCGGCCGGTGCGGCCGATGCGGTGCACGTAATCCTCCGGAACGTACGGCAGGTCGTAGTTCACCACGTGCGGCAGCTCTTCGATGTCCAGCCCCCGCGAGGCGATATCGGTGGCGACCAGCACCTGCAGCTCGTTGTCCTTGAAGCGCTTCAGGGTGCGCATGCGCGCGGGCTGGCTCTTGTTGCCGTGGATCGCGTCCGCGTCGATGCCGTCGCGATCGAGCTGCTGGGCGAGCCGGTTCGCGCCGTGCTTGGTCCGAGTAAACACCAGCACCTGTTGCCAGTTGTTGGTCTTCACCAGGTGTGCGAGGAGATCGCGCTTCCGGTCCTTGTCCACCGGATGTGCGACCTGCGAGATGATCTCTATCGGCAGGTTGCGGCGCGCGACCTCGACGGTGGCCGGATCGCGCATGAACGAGCCGGCGAGCTTGCGGATCTCGTCGGGAAAGGTCGCCGAGAACAGCAGGTTCTGGCGGCCCGCCGGCAGCAGCGCGAGGATGCGGCGGATGGCGGGGATGAAGCCCATGTCGAGCATGCGGTCGGCCTCGTCGAGCACGAGGATTTCCACCTTGCGCAGGTCTATAGTGTGCTGCTGCACGTGATCGAGGAGGCGGCCCGGTGTCGCGACGACGATGTCCACGCCGCGGCGCAATTCGTCGGCCTGCGGGTTGAAGCCGACGCCGCCATAGATCACGGTCGAGCGCAGCTTGAGATACTTGCCGTAGGTGCGGACGCTGTCCTGCACCTGCGCCGCGAGCTCGCGGGTCGGGACGAGGATCAGTACCCGTACCGGATGGCGCGCAGGCGAGGCGCTTGCCTTAGCACCAGTCGCGAGCCGTTGCAGCAGCGGCAGAGCGAAGCCGGCGGTCTTGCCGGTGCCGGTCTGCGCGGCGCCGAGCAAATCGCGCCCGGAGAGCACGATCGGTATAGCCTGCGTCTGGATGGGGGTGGGTTCGGTGTAACCCTGCTCGGCGACAGCGCGGAGCAGCTCGGCCGACAGGCCGAGATTGGTAAATGAATTGCTCATGACAATCTCCTGAATATCGACCCGGGAAGCACTAGCCTTCCAAACCGGTTCAGGCAGATGTGTTGTGGTGGAGAATTCGAGGGCCTTAAGGAGGAACCGCGAACAGACTGAGACGCTAACCGGATGACGCGAAACAGAAACCTTAGCGCGCACTATACACGAGTTAGGGGCGGCTGTCCTGATTATCTTGGCAACGGTGGCCAGTGAACGGACAAACGGGTTCCAACTGCTACGGATGAACTCGTTCTCGCCGGGCACCGGCGGGAAGCGCTGCTCGCGCCAGCGCGCCTAGGCGCTCTCGAGCCGACACTTTCTTGTTCGAGCGCTCGCCGGGGCGGTCGGGTAACCCGCATCCGCAGCATCAGTTGCGTACGTTGTTCAACGCTCAGTTCCGATTTCTTGCCCATCTCCGTTCACCTTCCCGACACCTCATGTCTCACTTTACATCGTGTCCGGGGAAATCGGAGCAATACAGTACCGACCTCCCATCGGTTCGTCGAACGGCTTT
>JALZJW010000159.1 GCA_030859565.1 Pseudomonadota bacterium | reverse complement strand
AAATGCAAATGCGACTACGATTTGATCTTGACTATATCCGATCGTGGTCACCGTATTTCGATCTGAAAATTATCCTTATTACGATATTTATAGTCGCCCTCGGAAAGAACGCCTATTAATACCCTCTATAGATAGCCTGCCACTATTGTTGTCACCGGTGTAGCGAGACGCATCGTCCTAAGATGACCGAGGAGGGATGTTAAATGAAAGCAGTGATACTCGCAGGTGGATTTGGCACCAGGATCAGCGAGGAAAGCAGCGTAAGGCCTAAGCCGATGGTAGAAATTGGAGGCCGGCCCATACTATGGCACGTAATGAAAATCTATTCCGCCCACGGTATCAACGAATTTATCATCTGCTGCGGCTACAAAGGACATGTGATCAAGGAGTTTTTCACAAACTATTACTTGCATTACTCCGATGTAACCTTCGACATACGCAATAATTCGATGAAGGTTCGTCAATCCAGTGCCGAACCTTGGATAGTGACGCTAGTCGATACCGGCATTGACGTTATGACTGGCGGCCGAATTAAGCGGGTACGCGATTATATCGAGAACGAAACGTTCTGCCTTACCTACGGAGATGGTGTTAGCGACGTAAACATTCGTGAGCTTGTAGCCTTTCATCGCGGGCAGGCGACCTTAGCTACACTTACCGCTGTACAGATGGAAGGCAGGTTCGGCGCGTTTAAGCTTGGCGACAGCGAGGCGAAAATTTCAAGTTTCAGGGAAAAACCAAAAGGTGACGGAGCTTGGATCAACGGCGGTTTCTTTGTACTGGAACCGCAAGTTTTGGATTTAATCACCGATGATGCGACCGTGTGGGAACAAGAACCGCTGACGACCTTAGCGCATGCAGGACAATTGTCGGCGTACCGTCACCCGGGCTTTTGGCACTGTTTGGATACTTTGAGGGATAAACACGTGCTAGAGCAGGCTTGGCAAAGCGGGGATCCCCCTTGGAAAGTTTGGTAAAAGCATGTAGCCTGATGTGCTGGGCTAGAGCCTATTCCTATCAATCCTCCTGACGGGTTTGCCAGAACCCAGTTCTCGCTGGTGGCGACGGCTCGAGATCGTGGCTACTGAAACCAAAAATCTCTTGACTACTTCAATAGGCCAAGCCAGATGACGAAAAACAACGGACCATGGCTAGCGCCCATGACGTTGTCGATGAGACATACGGCGTTGGAATGGTTCTACACTGCGGGAATTAGAACAAGACGGTTACCAGGATGCTCTTTTTCGAAACAGCATTGAAGGGTGCATACCTGATCGATCCGGAACCGAGAGTCGATCCGCGGGGTTTTTTCGCGAGAACCTTTTGCGTCGACGAATTTCAAGCCCACGGTCTAAGCGTTTTCGTTGCTCAATGCAATCTATCGTTGAACTTTAAAAGAGGGACCTTACGTGGGCTGCACTATCAGGTCTCTCCCGCGAGCGAGACTAAGCTAGTCCGCTGTACTGCGGGTGCGATCTTCGATGTCATCGTCGACCTGCGGCCCGACTCTTCCACCTATCTAGGCCATTGTTGTATAGAATTAACTTCGGAAAATCGACGCATGTTATACATCCCCGGAATGTTCGCACATGGATTTCAAACCTTGGTTGACGACACTGAGGTGTTTTATCAGATGGGTAGCTCTTATGTCCCTGCTTGCCAGCATGGTTTGCGTTACGATGACCCTACGCTTGATATCAAATGGCCAATTCCGGTTACCGAAATGGCTGACAAGGATCTTGCCTGGCCATTGCTAGAGATCAGAACCCCGCGGCAAGATCGCGGGGAATGAGATTTAGGAAGCTCTGCAAAAGTGTCGCGAGCAAGCCCGGATGCGCGAAGCCGCCGGAACGAGTCGCGAGACATATCAGGTAGATAGGCGAGCGACGAGCGAGCACGCGACAAAGCAGATGGGCTGCGCAGTAACTTTTGCAGAGCTTCCTTAGCGCCGGGTATAATCATCGGCTGACCCGCACGACCTAATCGTCAATCTTGTATGATGGCTAACAGACCGGTACTGCGCCGGCACCAATCGGCTCATCGTGTAGGTTTTTTAACGGCTCCGTCTTGCTTGTTAAAAATCAATCGGTTGCTGGATTAAGGTAATCGCATGAGCACTAACCAAACGCTGGTTTCTATTGGGATGCCCGTTTTTAACGGCGAGAGGTTTATTAAGCAGGCGCTTGATTCGCTAATCGCCCAGACCTTTGGTGATTTTGAGATCATCATTTCCGATAATGCTTCAACCGATGGGACCGAAGCGATCTGTCGTGCGTACGCGGATAAGGATGGTCGTATTCGTTATCATCGAAACGCTAGGAATATCGGATGCGCACCCAATCATAATCGCGTTTTCGAGCTTGCCAAGGGTAAGTACTTTAGATGGGCACATCATGACGACGTGTGTGCTCCGGAGTATCTCGCTCGCTGCGTCGAGATTCTTGAGCGTCGTCTCACGGTAGTACTGTGCTACACTAAATCGGCCATGATCGACGAATGTGGCAACTTGGTTCGTGATGTTAAAGACGGACTGCACCTAACAGAAAAGAATCCCATTGATCGCTATAAATCCTTCCATCGACGCTTCCGGCGAACCTGGCAATGCAATCCGTTCACCGGATTAATGAGAACCGAAGCCTTAAGGAAGACGCGACAACACCTTAGCATCTATGGGGGGGACATCGTGCTTCTCTCCGAGTTCGTATTGCTCGGAATATTTTACGAGGTTCCAGAGCGGCTTTTCTTTCGACGCACCTACCCCGAAGTATCGAATCTTCTAAAACCCGAAGCCATGTCGATCTATGAGAACCCGCTAAACCAAGCGCGCATCCTCTTGCCCAGATTTAGGCTCGTTGGCGAACTTGCGAAGGTTATCCAGTGTTCTCAACTGAACTGGTATCAGAAACTACGCTGCTACCCACAAGTCGGCTTATGGATTCTCCGGTTTCCCAAAGGGCTTGTTCAGGATCTCCTCTCTGCTGGAAAACAGATCGCGCGGCAATCTTTCAGGAAAGTGGCCGGGCCGATCGTGAAAACTTAGGCCACCATCATTATGCGGAGGGAACATCCCTATCTTCCAAAGTAGAGACAAAGAGTAAACTGGCATGTGCCCCGGACCACCCGGGGTTCTAATACGTCACAGCACGGCTACGATAGAGTGTATCGCACTTCTGACGGTTAACCCGAACCGCTCACGCCTCATCGGTTTGGGGTAATGCCTCGCTAGGAGGCGGCTTAGCGCTTTGAGTTAGCTTCAGTGTAGAAAATTTGTTATAAATCGATTCGGTAGCATTTAGTTACGCATAATCCCCTCGCAGCTCTTTTCAACAGCATGAATCGACTCGACAGAGCCAATCGCCGAGGCGCGTGGCGCCTTGCTTTAGCGTCGTTGGCGATGTTTGCTTTCGGCTACGCGCTGGTGCCACTCCACGATACGTTCTGCGAGGTGACCGGCCTGGGCGGCAAGATATCGAGTCAAGCCGCGCAGCTTGCGCGGGGCCCGGTCCGTGACTCTTAGCGTGCGAGTGGCATTGCGGTCGCGACGGCGGCAGTAAGGAATATGTTCGATACCCTAGAGCTTCAATCCACGGCCTCGTGGCGGGCATATGTTGATCTGTGTAAGCCGCGCGTGGTTGCGTTGATCATGCTTACGGCTATCGTCGGCATGCTGCTCGCGCCATCGCTTGCGCTCCAACCCTTTATTTGCGGTACAGCCGGAATCGCATTGGCGGCTTCCGCGGCCGCGGTTATCAATCACGTGGCGGATCATCGAATCGACGCATTGATGATCCGGACCCAACACAGACCGCTTCCGCAAGGATCCGTAGACAAGTCCCGCGCGCTGATCTTCGCGGCGATTATGGGTACGGCGTCGATGACAATATTGATCGCCTATGTCAACGTGTTGACGGCGGTCTTAACGGCAGTATCTTTGATCGGCTATGCAGTGGTGTACACGCTGTACCTGAAGCGAGCGACACCGCAAAACATCGTTATCGGCGGGGCCGCCGGGGCGGCGCCTCCGGTCCTAGGCTGGGTTGCAATGACCGGCACGATTGATCCCCATGCCTTGTTGTTGTTTCTGATCATCTTCGCCTGGACACCGCCGCACTTCTGGTCGCTGGCCATTTACCGCCGCCACGACTACGCGCGCGCGGACATCCCGATGCTGCCCATTACTCACGGAGTCGACTACACACACCTGCAGATCTTTCTTTACACCGTGATTTTATCCATGGTGAGCTTACTACCCTTCGCGACTTATATGAGTGGAGTGCTTTATCTTACGGGCGCCATCGTTCTCGATGCGCTCTTCCTGTATCACGTCATGCGCATGCAGCGCGATCCTACCGACCGTTGGGCAATGAAGACCTTTACCTTTTCGATTGCCTATCTGGCGGGGCTGTTCTTGTTGCTCCTATCCGACCGCGTGGCGACCCTCTATGCCCTCCTTTAGGTCGGCCCCAGCGACGGAAACCCCTCTCCAAGAGCTGCCCTGCTGGCCATACTGATCCGATTACCGGACCGGCTGGAAGATTGGTTTGGAATAGGCCCGTTGCCGCTGGCGATCCGCTACAGCGTGGCGCAGGAATACTATTCTGCCGTTTTCCTAGCGCTCTATTTGATCTCGATTTGGTATCGCGTGCGCCAACTCCCGGCGGATCACTGACCCGGCGCGGGCAGTAACGCCGTAACATCAAGCGTCGAGCGCAGTTTTTTGAAGGCGGACTGCTCGAGTTGCCGGATCCGTTCCGCCGAGACCGCGTACTCGCGCGCAAGATCTTGGAGCGTGGATTTGTCCTCTTGCAACCACCGGCGGGTCACGATGTCCCGGCTGCGTTCGTCGAGGGTCGCCAGCGCCGTATGCAGGAGATCTTCCCGATCGTGATGCATCTCGTCATATTCGGCGAGTGCCTGGGGCTCGAAGCGCCGATCCTCCAGGTAATTCGCGGGCGCCGCGGCATCCTCATCGTTAGCGTGATCATAGGACGTGTCATAGGCGTTAAGGCGCTCTTCCATCTCCACAACGGTCCGTGGATGCACCCCAAGATCGCGCGCCACGTCTTGCACTTCTTCTGGACTCATCCACCCGAGGCGTTTCTTGGCGTTGCGCAGGTTAAAGAACAGCTTACGCTGGGCTTTGGTGGAGGCGACTTTCACGATGCGCCAGTTGCGCAAGATGAACTCGTGCATCTCGGCGCGGATCCAGTGCACGGCGAAGGACACTAACCGAACGCCAACGGCGGGGTCAAATCGCTTAACGGCCTTCATGAGACCGATATTGCCTTCCTGGATCAGATCCGCCTGCGCCAAACCGTAACCGTTATACCCGCGCGCCACGCGCACCACAAAGCGGAGATGCGACATGACCAATCGGCGGGCGGCGTCTAGATCATCATCGTGGCGATATCGCAGCGCCAGTTCCCGCTCCTCGGCGGCGCTCAACATCGGTATCCGGTTCACGGAATTGATATAGGTCGCAAGCGAGCCCGTGGGCAGCGTTAGCGGTAATTCCAAGGCTTGGGTCATCGAAGCTATTCTCCCCGGTTGCATTTCACTATACTAGCACTCACGGATTAAGAGTGCTAATTCAACCCATAGGTTCCTGTCGCGGCGCGCCCACAGCGCGGGCTCAATGGTCGCTCTTGGGTCCATTTAATAGGGCATCGACGAACTCCGCCGGATCGAATTCCTTGAGGTCATCGATTTTTTCACCCAGCCCGATAAATCGGATCGGGATCTTGAGGCGTTCCGCCAAGGCAAAGACGATTCCTCCGCGCGCCGTCCCGTCGAGCTTCGTCAAGGTAACGCCGCTCAGCGTTACCGCCTCATGAAACTGAGCGCCTTGATTGAGCGCGTTTTGACCGGTGGTTGCATCGACCACCAGCATGGTTTCGTGCGGGGCGCCGGGATCGATTTTGCCCAGCACCCGGCGGATTTTTTTCAACTGGTCCATGAGGTTCTGTTGCGTATGCAAACGGCCGGCGGTATCGACGATCAAAACCTCCGTGCCGCGCGCCGCCGCGTTTTCAAAGGCCTCGAAGGCGACGGCGGCCGGATCGCTCCCACCCGCCTTCGCCGTGACCGGAACCCCCGCGCGCTCGCCCCAGACGGTCAGTTGCTCGACCGCGGCGGCGCGAAAGGTATCGGCGGCCGCGACCGCGACGGAGCGGCCACGAGTGCACAAGAGGTGAGCCAGCTTTCCAATCGTGGTGGTCTTGCCGGTCCCGTTGACACCCACCATCAGTAGGACAAAGGGGCTCGGGGGGCTTGGCGGGATGATGAGCGGGCGGGAGACGGGCGCCAAGTTTTCGAGGAGCTCCGCGCGTAACGCTTGGAATAGCCGATCCGTTCGGCTAAGCTCGCGCCGTTTCACATGCAGCGCGAGTTTAGCGATGATGCGCTCGGTGGTTTCGACCCCGACATCCGCCTCGAGCAGCAGCGTTTCAATCTGTTCCAAGGTCGTAGCATCGATGCTCGCGCCCAGGTGCGTGAGCCGCGCGAAGCCCGCGCCGAGCCGTTCGCGGGTGCGTCTTAGGCCTTCTCTAAAGCCCATGGTGGCGCGGCGCTTGGTCGGATCATGCAATGGCGGCGGCCGGAATTTTGGCGGTCGGATGATTAGGCATGAATCGGGGCGACCATCCTACCACCCTTGCCATCGGCTTACGAAGGGCAGGGCTGGCCCGGCGACGTTGGGCTAACTACGTGGGTTGCGGTATGCTAGCTTTCGATGCAGTCGCGTTTCCAACAAGGTGCGAAGGAGGGGCATTGTCGAGGTTATTTAAATTAGGGATCGCGAGCCTGGCGTTTACGGCGATAACGCCAACCCACGCCGCGGGCGAGGCGCGTGAATTCTCACTTGAAAACGGACTCAAGGTCATCGTGCAGGAAGATCATCGCGCGCCGGTGGTGGTGTCGCAAGTGTGGTACAAAGTCGGATCGAGTTACGAGCACGGTGGCATCACGGGGATCTCGCACGCGCTTGAGCACATGATGTTCAAAGGCACGGCGCGGCACGGTCCCGGCGAGTTCTCGCGCATTATTTCGGAGCACGGCGGGGAAGAAAACGCCTTCACCGGGATCGATTACACCGCCTACTTTCAAAAGCTGGACAGGGCACACCTCGCCGTGAGCTTCGGGCTCGAAGCGGATCGGATGCGAGGACTGACGCTGTCGGACCAGGAATTCGCCAAAGAAATCAAGGTGGTCATGGAAGAGCGGCGGTTGCGCACGGAGGACAACCCGGAGGCCCTGTTTGCCGAGACAGCCCGGGCGCTTTCGTTTCAAACGAGTCCCTACCGACAGCCGATCATCGGTTGGATGAACGACATTGAACAGCTCAACGCGACCGATCTCCGCAGTTGGTATCGGCGCTGGTATGCGCCGAACAACGCCGTTGTCGTGGTGGTGGGCGATGTCGTCACGGATGAGGTCGCCGCGCTGGCTAAGAAATATTTCGGGCCGGTGCCGAAGTCCCCCGTGCTGCCCGTGAAGTCCCGCACGGAGGTGGTACAAAAAGGGATACGCCGCGTGACCGTCCGGCAACCGGCCAAGGTGCCTTACCTGATCATGGGCTATAAGGTCCCGGTACTGCGCACCGCCATCGGCGGATCGAAGCACGTCAGCCGCGAAGAAGTGTATGCCCTTGAGGTGCTCGCTGG
>JALZJW010000158.1 GCA_030859565.1 Pseudomonadota bacterium | reverse complement strand
TACCATCCATACAGATGATAAGTATAGAGATCAATCCTGCAATGTCAAGTTACAAGGGAAGCGCTACCAAAGGCCGGGTGCACCCGAGGAAGAGTTGAACGGCGCGAAGGTTTTTCGCACGCCGCCATCAAAAGCAGAAGTTCCGGACATTTTTCAACAAAATCGGCCGATAGCCGAAATTCAAACTGAGACACTATCCGGTGCGCACGTCTTTGACGTCATCCTTGGTCGCCAAGACGGAATCCATAACCTCTGCGAGGGTTTCGCGCTGCACCTCCGCCATCGCCTCGGGCCTGCCCTTCCGGAACCCCGGCGGCTTTGAGTCTTTCGACGAATTTCAGGGTGTCGAAGGATGCTGCTGCTCCGTCTCAGCGACTGTCAAATCGAAGGCAATCGCGTACATCAGGTGGCTTGTGGGTCATCCATGATGCGTGCGTAACGATAGTCAACCTCTTCGCCGGTCTCAAGGATTCGAACCTTCACCACCCAGTCGCCGTCTTCAAGCGGCTGGACCGGCTGGAGTACTTGGTACGCGGGGCCAAAGGCGCCGAAGGTCTTGAAGGCGCCGATGAGATTCGGCGCCGGAAAACTGACTTGCTGAGCGTGCATGGAGAGTGCCTCATCGTCGTGACCCAAATGTGATTTCAGTCTAGGGCAACCTGCCGACCCAAGCAATCCCGGTCAAAACGGCTCGCCCCACAAAAACAAAGCCCCTCCGAGGAGGGACTTGGGTTTTGAAGATTCCCGGATTGCGCTTCGCTTCATCCGGGCTTGCTGGCTAGAGGAGCCGGGCGTCCGCGAGAGCGGCCATCTTACGATCGAGGGTGAGGGTGATAAGATCGGCGCGCCGGTAGTCATCGGCGATGAGTCGGTCGAGCAGACCGCAACCCGTGGCAATCTCCAAGGCGGCGAACGCTCCGGCGCCGTTGAGCGGTGCTATAAGCCCACTCCTTAGCACGCTCACCAAGGCGGCGCGCGCCTCGGGTTTGGATACATCGTAGTGGTGTCGAAGAACAACGTAGGCTTCGCCAATAACCTGATTGGACACGAACACCTCGGCGTCGTCGCCCTCGACGAGCGCGCAGAGCTCGCGCGCACAGGTCTCAAAGCCCTCCTTGGGGTCGCCGGTGACAAGCCGAACGAGTATGGACGTATCAATCCCGAAACGTGCCTTCATGAGGCTCGTCGCGGAAGGTTTCGAGGTCGAAGGCGCCCTCGCCGCGAGGGAGCTTGCCGCGTAACGGGGCGAGCCGCGCACGATCGATCCGACGCGCGCGCAGGATGAATCCGTCGGGCCTTTGCTCGAGCTCGAGCCGGTCGCCGGGCTTCACGCCCAACGCTTCGAGCACGCGCGCGGGAAAGGTGACCTGACGTTTGGCGGTGAGTTTGACGATCATGGGGATGGTCCCAGTGCACCTTACTATAATACTACTTCGGTAAGGAAGGCCAATCAAGGGGACTTCCCGGTCAAAACGGCTCGCCCCACAAAAGCAAAGCCCCTCCGGGGAGGGGCTTTGGGGCTGCCACGGTGCGGCCGCTGCACACACGTGCGCCTAATATCGGCGTAAAAGAATTATCGAAGCTAGCTGGAGATCAACCTGGAAAAAACGATTTCAATAGCAGAGCCATGATTCCGCCCAATACCAACCCCAGCATCCATTTCAACAGTAACAAGTCGCCTTTAAGCGGCGCAAGCTCAATCTGCAAATCTTTTTTACTGACTAACTCGGCGTCGCTCTGCGCATCACGCAAGGCTTCGGCGCTGGTCATGACGGCAGCATAACACGGACAAAAAAAGCCCCTCCGGGGAGGGGCTTTGGGATTTAACTTTTTCCCGGATTCCGCTCTGCTTCATCCGCTAGCTAACTACCTTTGCGTTAACGGCATTCGGCGGGTGAATATCTACCCGGGACACCAGTGGCCGTTACGACGCCAAGTGCTCCAATTTTTGCAGCAGCAGTGGTGTTTAATATGCCAGTGCACCCCCAATCGATCGCGCCAGAAGCGCCAGCGGTGCTAAGGGCTACAGTACCTAGGACGGGATCGCGTACGACAGGAATCAGAGACATAAGGTTCTGGCCCGCAAGCTCCGGGATACCAGCTGCAGCGACGTTGTATGTGATTAGGATGGTGCCGTCAGCCGCATTTATTCCCATGAGGGTGACGTACTTCGTCGGAGCAAAGCCAGTCGTCCATGCAGCAGACGCACCCGCAAGACCAGCAGCACCACTGGATTGAAAGGTTTCGGACACCATCAACTTCGCCGACGAGGCCACATTGAGGCCTTCTGTCACCCTCGCGCGAACCGTATAGTCCTGATACGCAGGGATGGCGACGGCCGCCAAGATACCGATGATCGCGACCACGATCATCAACTCAATCAACGTAAAACCTTGTTGAAACTTCTTCATTAGAAAATCTCCTGATAATTCAAAATGGATGGTTCAATGACCCCGAACAGATGGCGCATTCACGATGACACCTGCGCCCTACGACCGGGCCTCTTCCTTGCCGACCGCGGTTATCTCCGGTGGCTGAGCGCTACAGTGCAGCAGGTGTGCCAGGTGCCGCGAGGGGCGCTGCGACGCCGGTTTGCGTGATGCGGGTCATGGATTTATCCCCAAAGGCAGGCCCCGGACATGACCAATTTCGTCAATTTTTGACGCGACGCGTGCGCGCCTCCGACGGATCGCAATCGTGCTCCGCGACAAAATTCCGCCGTGGCTACCGCCGGCATGTCCAATCCGGGCGTTCGAAGATAGCGACACGGCTGACCAGCGGAAACCGTTCTGGATGGGAAAGCGACTCCACCGCAAGGTCTATATCCAAATCCGGCCAATAGAGGTGGTGGGGTGAGGGTAATTTTACGTGCAACAACCCACCGATCGCGGCCTCTTTAAACCACGGAAACTGGTCAAAGGGGACAAAGACTTCCTCATCGTGAATAAGTAACTAAAAACCATACTTCGAAACGTTCGTGACCTCAACTTCCGAGATGTCTGTTCCAGACTGTGCGGATATCATGTTCGTGCTCCGTAATCAGGCGCAATGCCTCAGAAAACTCTTTTGGCTGAAACCCGAAGTTCTGCGCGGCTTTATCTGCGGTTCCAACCAGAATTTCGCCTCCCCGTTTTGTCCCTGGACATGAACGTGCATCCGAGGTTCTTCACGCGAAAAGAAATAGAAACGAAACCCGACGCAACATAAGCAATCCAAAGCCACATTTCAAACGGTTTGATTGGTGAGCAGCATGCCGATAGATGTCACGTCTGTAGCCGGGCCACTCGCGCCCTCCGGGCGCGGGTCTTGGCGAGGTCGATCGCGTTTCGCGTAGCGGTACTCTGGGTCAACATGTCCAGGCGAGGCGGCACCGCACCCCGCTCGCCGCAGGCAGTGCCCCTGTATGAGCAGGCGCAGGCTCGGGGCCGGGAGCCGAAGTGCGGGTGAGGCGGGCCGCTCGCGCAAACCACGCCATGCTTAAAACAAGAAATAGCGCTGCGCCAGCGGCAACGTGCAACGCACCCTCGCCGGCCTAATCACGCGGATAGGCACCTGCCTTCACCCACCGCACAAACAGCAAGCGAAGCGCCGCTGTTTGTGCGTCGGTGTTCATGCGCGCGTTAGAACGCGCCGTCGATCAACCACCATACCTTCCCAAGGCTTGATCTTCGCCAGCTCGGAGCCCAACGCACGTTCGGCCACTTCGGTGTCATGGATTACTTGGGCACGCAGCCAGTATCCGTTAGAAAGGCTGAAAAACCGGCATAGGCGCAAGTCGGTGTCGGCAGTAATGGCACGTTTACCAGCCACGATGTCGCCAATGCGCTGCGCAGGCACGCCGATCTCCTTCGCCAGACGATACTGGCTGATCCCCATGGGCTTCAAAAACTCTTCCAACAAGAGTTCGCCTGGTGTTACCGGCTTAAGTTTACGCATCGTAATTCTCCATCAATGATAGTCAACGATCTCGACGTCTTCAGCGCCTGCGTCCGTCCAACGGAAGCACGCGCGGAACTGATCGTTCATGCGGATGCTGTGCTGGCCGGCGCGATCGCCCTTCAGCGCCTCCAGCCGATTGCCAGGCGGTACTCGTAGATCGTCCAATCGGGCCGCGATCTCCAACTGCCGCAGCTTACGTCGAGCAACGGCCGCAATATTCGCGAACAGCTTGACCCGCTCGCCCTTTGAAAGGGCTTGTGTGTCGGCGCACTTGAACGTCTTGATCACGCGCTCTTAGTAACGTATGGCGTGATTAATGTCAAGCGTGACTATTGTCTAGCGTGTCGCTATGCTCGTGATACATTTCTGCCGTCCTGTCCCCCGAAATGCACCCGCATGACGCGCCAGGCTATTGGTGCCGCGATTCGTCCTGCGTCCGCAGCGTCGCACCACTGCGCGGTGCGACACATCTCCTACAATGACTTAAGGCGCGATGCGTCTCCTGCTTCGCCCGTCGACGCGCGCCTATCGCGAGCTTCCGGACCGCGAGAGGTGCGTAATGTCGCCGCGCCATCACGGTGCGTCCATGGCGGCGCTCAAACCCAAGCTCGATGCGGACTTCTCAGCCGGCCCCTCCATCCACCGCTGCGCTTAACCCAGGATCGCCGGGTTCCGCGCTTCCCGAAAATCCGGCCGCAGCATTGGCATACTGGCGCGCGCGCTTCTCCCGTTGCGATCAGTAGGAAAACGAAACACAACTAGGGGGTATTGACATTTGCCCGGTAAGACCGTCATTCCGGCATGGATTGCCGGAATCCAGCAGCCAGGGAGGGCATCCCCGCGGAGGATAGTTGCATGGCTCTATTCACGTAACACACATTGATTACTTTTCTAACTACTCAGGCTCGCAATGCTAGGTTTTGGACGGTTGCCACTTCAGCATGATCAGGGACAACGATGCGGTGGTGGGGATGAACCGCCCGCCGCAAGACGATATGACTACCCTTCTGTCGGTCTCGTGCGTAACCTGCCTTTAGCAAGGCTGCAACAACCTCACGTCCCGAAATCCGTGGCAAAGTACTCACACAGCAACCTCTATTACCTCTTCATCGATTGATGGAGGGACAGGTTCATCATGCGCCCGCAGGCTTTCTAGGTAAGCCTCAATCGCCTCTTGAATATTATTCAGGGCTTCCGTCCTAGTTTTACCTTGTGAGATGCAGCCCGGTAAAGCCGGTACGTCAGCAACGAAAACTCCATCTTCGTTTTGCTCAATTAAAACTCGATATTTCATTTTGCTACTCCTGAGTATTTGGCTAGGCCTAACGAATCTGTCAAAGAACCCGTTTAAGAGACGGTGTTTTTGTCGCTGCGAATAGTGTGGGCATGAATTGCAACTTATGCATCGTAGCCGACTCGCTCTAAACATCAAGTGAGCCCGCGGGCGGATGCCCCGCAGGGGTGTTCGGCCGAATGACACGATTGCCTTAATGCGATTGGAAAAGTCATCGTCGCCCGGTGGTAGGGCCATCACGCAATGCATGTGATCGGGAAGCACGACCCAGGCGTTGATATGGAATGGTCGCTCGGCTCGCGTACACTTCACTGCCTCCCGCAACGCTTCGATATGCCGCACCAGCAATCGGCCCGGCGCTCTAAGAGATTGATGGTGAAAAAGTAAGTACTTCCCGGCACACGGTAACGGCGGTATTCCGCCGTCGGTGAACCTTGTCACCTATCATTCATTCGGCGGAACCACCTTCGGCGTTCCGCCCTGCGGGCTCATTCCAAGCCTCCATAAGCTCGAACCTATAATCAGTCACCACCTTCTCAATCCGCGCGATCTCGACGCGCGCGAATCCGCCACTGCTCTGCAAGCGAACTGGTCGAGCCAGGATTTTGCGATCCTATCGTCACTCTCAACGTGGATGTGCTGCGGTTCGTCGCGGTCAACCGCGTAATTCGAAAGTTAGGTTTCAAGGCGCTACGCCGCGAGTTCTTGGAGAATTTCGGGATGGCACGCGGCGATCTTGAGCAGAGTTTTCGCCGCCCCAGACGGTTTACGCCGGCCTTGCTCCCAGTCTTGCAAGGTGCGAACCGAGACCCCAAGAAGTGCGGCAAATGCAGGCTGCGACAACCCGGAAGCAAGCCGTGCCCGAACTACTTCGGAGATAACCGGTCGGTGCGTGCGGCCACGAGCCTCAGCCTTCATTTCTCGTACGGAAGCGAGCAGTTCGGCCCCGATATCGCGCTTGGCATCGCGTGTGTTCAATTCACGTTCGGTCTTCGGCATTTTCGATTTCCTCCTTGATCCGGCGAAGCACGTGCGAGGGGATGTTTTCTCTCGCACTCTTGCCATAGATCAACAGCAACCAGATTTAACCACGGTTGAAGCGATTGAAGTAGATAACCCTCACCCCGCCTCGCTTGCCACGGCCAGCGTAACTCCAGCGCACCTTGCGCACGCCGCCGGAACCAGGAACAACGTCACCGGCTTCGGGATTGGCCGCGATGTAGGACGCGAAGGTACTACGTTCCTCCTCGGTCCAGTAGTCGGCGGCTAGGCGCGAAAATGTTGGAGTTTCAATGACATTGTACACGCGCCCAAATGTACGGCATAGCCGTATCACCGCCAATGTCGGGTGATAGCCTCCCTACCGCAAAACCTAATGCCCTCAATGAGCCGGCGGGGAAACTGCACAGCGGTTTGCCCGGCTGCACTCGATTATGATGATAGGCAGTATGGTCGCTCGGCTCGCGTACACTTCACTGCCTCCCGCAACGGTTCGATATGCCGCACCAGCAAGTCGGCCCGGCGCCCTATGAGATTGATGGTGAAAAAATAAGTGCCTCCCGGCACACGGTAACGGCGGTGATCCGGCATCGGTGAACCTTGTCACCTCTCATTCATTCGGCGGAACCACCTACGAATCTACGAATCCGCCTTACGCGCGTTACCGGATAGCATATATGTCATAGCTCACCTGTGAGCGCGCCAAGTCCGACTGCCCTATCCCCAGGCACTGTACCCTGTTCAGCCACTGGTATTCTGGGTGAGTTGTATAGTAGCGGGGAACTATGCGAAGCTGGGCTATCGTTGGGAGATCTCCCCGAAGGAATCTCTCGTATCCATCCTCCCCAATATCCACCACACCAGAGTACGCTGTGTAGACCAAGGCACCGTCATGTGTTTCCATTGTGGCTCGGACATCTAGAATACCGACACCGTCTTTGCGAAGAGTCAGCCAGTCTCCGCCGGTGGAGGCGCGGGCATAGCCGATTTTCATGACCTGATTCTCGGACTGAATTATCGGACACGCAAGCGGGTCTGACCGAAGACGAGCGCGTTAGTATCGTGACCTATCTTGCCGCCCATCCAGCGGCGGGCGATGAGATCAAGGGGACCGGCGGCGCACGAAAGGTCAGGTTTGCGGCGAAAGGCAAAGGTAAAAGCGGCGGCTATAGGGTCATTACGTTTTACGGCGGCGCGGACATCCCGGTTTTTTTGCTGAACGTTTTTGTAAAGAACCAGAAAGTCGATTTAACCCAGGCCGAGCGGAACGAATTGAAAGGCGTGCTTTCCGATCTGGCCGAGGCGTATAGAGTCTTCCGCCGTGACTTCTTTGCATTTGACAAAGTACATCATGCGGGGATTTTTGAATAGGCCTTCAAAAAGGCATGGTCGCGGAGATAGAGCGAAGTGCCCATGACCCGGCGGCCGTA
>JALZJW010000157.1 GCA_030859565.1 Pseudomonadota bacterium | reverse complement strand
GCGCACGACGGTTGTCAGGCCGCGCGGCTTGGCGAGCATTTTGGCGAAACCCTTGGCCGGATGTGCGGGCACTGCTCGTGGTGCCTCGGCGGCCGTCGCCCCGCGCGTCTGCTGGGGCGCCTCGCGGTCACCATCGATGCATCCATCTGGCGCCGGGCCGCAGCGCTGCGCGCCGAGCAGCCGAGCCCGCTCGCTGATCCGCGGGCGTTCGCCCGGTTCCTGTGTGGGTTGACGTCGCCTAAACTGTCGCGAAGCCGGCTAAGTTCCAACGCTCTTTTTGGGGTGTTCGCTCAGGTGCCGTTTGGAGAGGTACTTGAACGGACTCAGGCAGGCTGAGCACCGCCCCCGTGTGCATCGGAAACATCGATCGCGTACTAATCACGTGGCGCTATCGCGGTTTCGATTGGATGCGGGAGCATTGTGACTCGGTTTAGGGAAGCTCTGAAGATTCCGCCCGTGGAAAAAAAGTTCATCCGCGGCCTGAGTCTGCTCGACTCGACTATGATCGTCGCGGGCTCGATGATCGGCTCGGGGATCTTCATCGTCTCGGCCGACATCGCGCGCCAGGTGGGATCGCCGGGATGGCTGCTGGTGGTTTGGATCATCGCGGGACTATTAACGCTGATCGCGGCCTTGAGCTACGGCGAGCTGGCCGCGATGCTGCCTCAGGCCGGCGGACAATATGTGTATCTGCGGGAAGCATTTGGACCGAAGTGGGCCTTCCTGTACGGCTGGGCCTTGTTCCTCGTGATTCAAACCGGCACCATCGCGGCCGTCGCCATCGCCTTTTCCCGCTTCCTTGGTGGCTTGTGGCCCGAGATCTCCCCGCATCACCTGGTGTTCGACGGAGGTTTGCTCGCGCTTCCCGGCGTCGGCGATCTCTCCTTGTCGCTCTCGACCCAACAACTGGTGGCGATCCTTTCGGTTCTGTTGCTCACCGGCACCAATCTCACCGGCCTGCGAACCGGTAAATGGATCCAGGTTCTCTTTACGCTCGCCAAGATCGGGGCCCTCGCCGGTTTGATCGGCTTGGGTTTCCTGGTGGGAAAGCGTCCCGAAGCCGCCCTGCATACCGCCGACTTCTGGACACCGTTCGCGAACGGCGAACCCATCGGATCCTTGGCATTGATCCCGGTCATCGCGACCGCCATGGTCGGTGCCCTCTTCGCCGCCGATGCTTGGAACAACATCACCTTCGCGGCGGGCGAGGTCAAGAACCCCGAACGCAACGTGCCGCTCAGCATGGCCTTCGGTGTGGCACTGGTCATTCTGCTCTATCTTTTGGCCAACATGGTCTATCTCGCTACGCTGCCTCTGGAGGCGATCCAGCATGCCGCCGAGGATCGCGTCGGCGTCGCCGCGGCCGAGGTCATCTTGGGAGAACATGCGCAGACGATCATGGCCATCGCCATCATGATTTCCTGCTTCGGATGCAATAACGGTTTGATCCTGGCCGGGGCGCGCGTGTATTACTCGATGGCCCGCGATGGCTTGTTCTTCAAAAGCATCGGCAACTTGAACAGGTATCGTGTCCCTGGGATCGCGTTGATCATACAAGGCATCTGGAGCGCGGTGCTTACCCTGCCGCGCACCTATGACAGCGCGAGCGGCCAATACAGCAATCTATACAGTAATCTGCTCGACTACATCGTGTTTGTGGTCTTGCTCTTCTATATGCTTACCATCGCCGGGGTGTTCGTGCTGCGCCGGGGCCGCGCCGGCGCCGAGCGTGCAGTCCGCGCCTTCGGCTACCCCATCCTGCCGGCGGTATATATCGGCGTCGCCGGTTGTATCTGTCTGGTCCTGCTGTTCGCCGAGAAGACCCGCCTCAACGCGGGGCTCGGTCTGCTTTTGGTCTTGGCCGGGTTGCCGGTATACCGGCTGTGGCGCCCCGCGCGCGCATAGCGTCCAAATGATACTTCGCACGAGCGACCGGTTTCTCGTTGCTAGGCATGACGCTTGCGAAGTGACCGGCTGGTGTTGGCTAGGCTGGCAAACACTAGGTGGTGGGGACACATTCGAGTGTTTGGGGGGAACATCCAGAGGGGCTAACTCGTTGACAATCACGTATCTGAAGCTTCAGCAGGCGAAGATCCGGACGGAGTAGGATTCGAAGCGCTGCATTCGGTCTATCGAGATTATGACGCCTTTCTGACATCCGGCGCGGCTGCTAACGGCTTTGTCCTGAACACCACCGCTCCGCGCGAAGCCGAGACGACGCTCACACAGATCCGTTCTAGTGCCCCGCACAGCCTTAAGCCTGTTTATCTCGTGCATCCTTTAGTATATGCTGAGAAGTTTGGGTGTCGCGCATAAGTCGCGCGGGAACTAAGGCATGTCAATCTGCTCCGTTGGGAGAGCGCGATTGCTTGGAGTGATGGGTATCGTTCGGGCCGGCGGGCTCATCACTGCCGCCGGGGTTTTTCTTTTGGCCACTTTAATTTTCTTGACGAGTGCCCAGGCCGTCGTCGTCGTGGGATGCGCCGTGCCGCCCTGCGGAACGGGCACCATTCAACCCCTCGAGATCACGACCGGCAACATCGCCAACGGCGCCATCACGACCGCGAAGATCGGCAACACCGCCGTCACAACAGCCCTGATTGCAGACAATGCTGTCACCACTGCGAAGATTGCCAATGGCGCCGTAACGACGGCCAAGATCGCCAACAACGCCGTCAACAGCGCCAAGATCCAGGATGGCTCCGTTTCAAACGCAGACCTGGCGGTCAACTCCGTCGCGACGACCAACATTCAGAACGGCGCCGTCACCAACGCGAAGCTCGGCGACCGACGCCGTCGGCACGACCAATATTCAGAACAACGCCGTCTCGACGGCAAAGATCCAAGATGGTGCGGTCACGAACGCAAAGGTTCAGGACGGCGCCATATCGACGGCCAAGGTTCAGGACGGCGCGATCACAACCATCAAGATCGAGGATGGAGCGGTCACGAATGCTAAGCTTGCCGCGAATGCCGTCGCAACAGCCAACATCCAGGACGGAGCTGTCACTACCGCGAAGGTTCAGGACGGCGCGATAACAACCATTAAGATCCAAGATGCGGCGGTCACGAACGCTAAGCTCGCTACCGACGCTGTCGGCACGACAAACATCCAGAACGGCGCGGTGACCAACGCAAAGTTGGCGACCGACGCCGTCGGCACCACGAACATCCAGGACAATGCCGTCACGACGACCAAGATCCAAGACGGGGCGATCAGCAATCAGAAGCTCGCGCTCAACTCGGTGGCCACGGGCAACATCCAGAATGCCGCGGTGACGACCGACAAGATCGCGCTTGGAGCGGTCACCCATGACCGGCTCGCACCGGCCGTTCAGGCAATGATCGCCGACAACTCTGCAACGATCGCCCAACACGACCAGCGCCTCAACGATCTCGATGCCGGGGTCGCCATGGCGCTCGCGCTCGCGAGCGTGCCCGTGGTTCCTAGCAAGGATGTTTCGCTTGGCTTGGCGGTCGGCAGCTACAACGGCCAAGAGGGCTACGCTGCGAAGTTAAACTGGGTGGCCACCACCAATCTCGTGGTGAGCGGCGGCGTCGGGGCCAACAGCAGAAACGAGGTCTCCGGCGCCATCGGCGTTTCGATCGGCTGGTAGCGAGGACTTTCGGGCGAGGGCCAACTTTGAAGCCACGGACAGTCGCGCTTCGATCTGATAGCCTCCGGCCATGACGGGCTTCCGGCATTTTCCCATTCGCACCAGGGCACCCAGACGTGTGAGCCGCTCCCTTCTGGGCGTGGCACTCGTCTTCTCCATGCCCGCGGCTCTGAGCGGCCCAGCTTCTGCCGGGCAGGCCCGTGCAAAGGCGCCCCTGCAACCCCAAGCGCAATCCCAACCGAAAGCTCATCCGCTGCCAAGGGCACAACCCCAATCGATCACCTTCGGCGACTGGGTTGTCGAGTGCGTGGCCGGCAATGACGGCACGCAGCATTGTCTGCTGCGTCAGACGCTCACCGACGATCAGGGCCGCAAGATCGTCGAGTTCATTGCGGCGAAGAGCGACGGCAAACCCTACCTCGAGGTCAGTGCCCCGCTCGGACTCTCGATTCCCTACGGCATCACTCTGAGAGCGCCGGAGAAGAACGAGTTCAAGATGCAGCTCTTAGAGTGCGCGCCGACGGGCTGCCGCGCCGTGGTGCCCATCGATGACAAAGTGATCGCCACGCTCAAGGCTGCGCGCACGATGGAGGTGATGTTTCAGGACTCGAAATCCGGCAAGGTTTTGACGATCACCGGATCGCTCAAGGGTTTCGCTCAGGGCATCGCCGTCGTGCTTGCAGCGTCGTGATCTGAGGGGATTGCCTCGGCTGCAGGTCGCGACGCTCTCGGTCTTTGTGACGGCAATGAGATATCGTCAATAGTGCTGTATGAGTCTTTTCAGGCGGCGCCCTGCTTAGTATTTATAGGTTGCTTATGCTGCCAATGTTCAGCGGGGAAGTGAGAAGACCCGCCTCATCGGCCTGCTTTTGGTCTTGGCCGGGTTGCCGGTGTACCGGCTGTGGCGCTCCGCGCGCACATAGCGCATCCCGCTTCCCCGAGGCGTTTGGAAAACAGCGCTTCTGACGAAAAGCCGCTTGACGGCGATGCGTAACTATTTCGTATCTTTTGTGAAAAAAGTCACAGAACTCTAACGCTGCACCCGATATTCTAGGTCCCGAGCGTGTTCTTACCGCAATGCGCTCAGGGACGGGACGGGTAAGAGCGTCGGGTGCTGTGGTGGCAAGGGAGTAGGGTGGCAGCACGACAATACGGATACACCTATCCATTCTTTGCTGCAACTGTATAAACAACGGTTGGTAAATATCAGAGGTGGGGAATATGCTCAATGTAACTGCAAAAGCGCTTTTGGTCCTCATTGGACTTACGTCAGTTGGATATACCGCTAACGCCGCTGGGCCGGGTTCGCCGAGAACCGTGCCACCGGTAATACTCAGTGCCATGGTGGACTCCAACGAGCACACGATGGTCATTTTCGGCAATTATTTCGGTACTGTGCTACCGACGGTAAGATTGGGCGATCGCGTCTTGAATGTCGAAAGCTTTTCTCCGAACCAGGTCATAGTAACGCTGCCGCCCGCTATCCAGCCGGCGACGTATAGTCTCACGGTGACGGCCAATCGGCCTTATCCATCGACGTCCAGCCTGTTTAGCGCGGCCTTATTCGCCACGGCTGATCGATAGACCGGCAATTCCGGCGGCGCGGTTGAGCGAGGCGAGCGCGCCGGTACGCTCGAACAACGCGCGTTTTTCATCCGCGGTGTGGATAACCTCGGTGGTATGCAACATGGCGCCGGTGTGTATCGTTAGGTGCTGCTCGAGGCGCGCGGCCAAACGGCCGCGCCACGCCTTCGGCTGGCAATGGGTCGCGTGACGGTGAAACCGTAGCATCCATTCGAGTACGCGCTGAAATTGGCCGAGTGATTCTCCCTATCGCCATCGAAGCGGCGGCGAGGATTGGAGGGATGAAAGCTACCCCGTACGGCTGGACTGGACACCCTGTAACTTTGGCGGGGAGCGGCCTTGGTTTTGCTGCCCGGCTAAGAGATGCGGGCGGCGCGTGGCAATTCTCTACGGCGGCGGAATATTCGCCTGTCGGCACTGCTACCGGCTGGCCTATGAGAGCCAGCGGGAAGCGGCGCGTGATCGAGCAATACGCCGGGCGCGGAAAATCTACGCCAGATTAAGCGGTGATCCGAATTGCCTTGGTATGCCGGATAAGCCCAAGTGGATGCACTGGCGCACTTATCAACGGCTGTCCGCCGAGGCAGAAGGCGCCGAGCTACGATCATGGGCGGGCACCGCGGAAAGGTTCGGGCTGCTGCGAGACATAACCGCATGAATCTGTTTCGCAAAATCGGGGAGCAGCTTTGACCCGAGCGCCTGGCCGGCGTAAAAACCGGCTGTTAGTGGATCGCTTGAAACTACTCGCCGGACATGGGGGGTCGTGCCCGGTCGCGGAGCTGAGCGGCGGCCCTGCGCGGCGGCGGGCAGCTTTGACAGCTCGCCGCCTTCGTCACCCTCATACCCATGTAGCGCTATATGGCCCCCCCATTGAAGCCGCCTGTCGATGTGCTATATAGTGTGTTTATCGAGAGCTATGCCTAACTGCAGCTTAAAGTCGTTTTGGATCGGCCATGTTTGAGTATGCCGAGCGCGACCTTCCCAATTTCGACAACCCCCCTGTCGTAGAAACTGTCCTTTCCGTTCAGTTCGAAAAGCTCGCGGCCGTGCGATCGGTGCATTTCGGGCTCTTCTGGCAGCGTGTCCGCGCCCGATTTCCACATACCGAAGATCACCCTGCTCTACCTCACGTTCTAGAAAAGTCCGCCGAGGCCTTATCACGGGGCGTTCAGTTGCGCTTCGAGGCTCAGGAGACTCTCTCCCCGCAGCGGCTTTGGTTATTGAATAGCACCGGGACAGAGATGATTCAGATCCAGAATGATCGCTTCATCAAGAACTGGCGTAAAAATGACGACCAACCGGAGTATCCCCATTACGAGCCCGTGATCAAACCTGCGTTCGAGCATGACTATCGGGAGTTTCAGGCTTTTCTTGCCGACGAAGGGCTGGGCGAGACAAGGGTCAACCAGTGTGAAGTGACCTACGTCAATCACATTGTCGCCGGCGAGGGATGGAACACGTGGGATGAAATCGAAAAGGTCTTTACGTTTTGGAGGCAACCCAGCGCTCCGACATACCCAGGGAGAGCAGAGGATCTCGGATTTCGTGCACGCTTCCCGATCTTGGGTCCTAGCGAGGAATGGATTGGCCGCCTGCACGTGGACGTGCAACCGGCACGAACGATTCGTGATAACAAGCCGATGTACGTGATGAACCTAACCGCGAGAGGTATTTGGGGTAATGGGGTTGACTTCTTCGACATCGGGCGTCGATGTGTTGTGAAATCGTTCAAGCAACTCACCACCCTACAAATGCATCAAGTCTGGAGGGAAAAATAGCATGAACGCAGTTGCGGAGAAAACGTATGAAGGAGCCAGCGCCTTTGCTTCTCAGTTGCGGTACCAGGGGAGCAATGCCGCGACCACTCAGCATGCGGATGTGTTTGCACGCCGACAAAGAATTCCGCCCGCTGTGTCGCTACCAGAGCCTAAGTGCATCAATGTGTACCTCCCGATTGGCGATCAAACTGTTCTACTAACCTATCTCGACGACGGCGCGGGGTTGCCATCATGGGTCCTACCCGTACTGAGTTCACTGGCTGTACGCTGGGGTCTGCAGCCAGGATGGGATAGTTACGATTCCAAGCCCACAAATCGCCAGCACGTCGTCCGGCTGCTCAACCACCTCTCTGATTTACTGATCGATAGCTCTACCCCGCCCGTAATTACTCCGCTATCGAACGGTGGCGTGCAAGCCGAGTGGCATCGGAACAACCAGGATCTCGAAATTGTGGTGCCTGCCGGCGAACCCGAAAGGTATTATTACTACAACGCCACCACCCGCGAAGAGGAAGAAGAAGAGCTGGGTCCACAACACTTAGCACACGTGCGCGACCTCATTGCTCACGTCTGATGCGCACACCACATGGCAAAGACGACGCTAGCCCGGATTTCTCACCGATAGCCAAGAAAAAGGCCGTATCTCGTGGCATAATATGTGTTCGATCAGCATGTTATGCACAATGACGAGGACGGCCTTATGGAAACACAGTGTAACGGGTGGCG
>JALZJW010000156.1 GCA_030859565.1 Pseudomonadota bacterium | reverse complement strand
TAAGGACAGCATGTCGATCGCCAAAGTATTCAGTCGCGCTCAAATCGGCGTCAATGCGCCGCTCGTAACCATCGAGGTGCATCTGTCGAGCGGCCTGCCGAGCATTTCCATCGTCGGCCTTCCCGAAGCGGATATGGTGTGTGCCATTACCATGAACTACGTGGAAGAGGCCGTCGGCATTGCCCGAGCCGCTCAGCAAGCGCACATGCCCGTTGCGATTTCCTTCACCGTCGAGGCCGATGGGAAACTCCCGACCGGCCAGACGCTGAAAGCAGCGATCGAGCAGATTGGTATTCGAGCAACCGTGCCGCGGTGCTCCGCCGGAAAGCTTTGAAGCACACAAGCGCGCTATGGCGGAGGCTAGGCAGAAAGGTGCAGAACTAATAATTGAGTTGGTGAGATTCTCATAGGGAGGGGGAGGGATTACATGCCGCTACTAGGCTACACAAGCGCTACTCAGTTCCCAAAGTTTATTCAGAAAATTGAAAACGGGCAGTTAGCGAAAGGGCTTCCCTTCATACGATTTGGAAAGGGGCCGCAGAAGTTAGTTATCTTTCCAGGAATCAGCGATGCCTTTCTTCCCATTGCCTCCTCGATGCCGCAGTATATCCCCTGGTATTATCGCCGCTACGCCCGTGATTATGATGTTTGCGTCATCAGCCGGAAGCGGGGATTGCCGGCGGGATATACGACACGGGATATGGCCCGGGATTACGCGGCCGCTATTGAAGAAATTGGCGGCCCCGTTCATGTGCTGGGCCTTTCTCTGGGCTCTTTGATCGGGCAGTATCTAGTGGCCGATTTCCCCCATCTTATCCGCGGCCTCATCCTTTCCATGGGATCTTCGCGGAGCGTTCCGGAGACGGTGAAACTTGCCTGCCGCTGGATAATTCTTGCCCGTCAGGAAAAATGGAACGAACTTTACGCCGAGTCGGTGAATGTGACTTTTACCGGATTTCACCGCGTGCTTTGGCACCATGCGATGCCAGTGCTCATCGGCCGTCCCGGAATTCCCAATGATTTCGTTGTATCGATGGAAGCCTGCATTCAGCATGATGCCAGGGAGAAGCTTCGGGAGATTCAGACGCCTACACTCGTCCTTGGAGGAAAAAAAGACGTGCTTATTCCGGAATCTTTTTTCCGGGAGCTGACGGAGTTCATTCCCAATGCCACCCTCTGCTTGATTGAGAACGGAGGACACGGCCTCTATGAACAAAATAAGCGGGAATTTGAATCGACGGTAATCAATTTCTTAAAAACGGTGAGATGAGAATAAGAATCGAAGGCACGGCTGGGAAAATTACCGATCCCACCTCAGATTTTCCGTGATGAGATTCGAAATGCCGGCGCCACCCTTCTCCTCATCGCCGATGTCCACGCCATCGCCACCACCGAGGTTCCACTTGGACACAAGGATCCCTTTGACCGCCTCCTGCTGGCCACGGCACAGACCGAGCATCTCGTGCTGCTGACCGGGGACGAAGGCCTGCTGAGGCTGACTCGGCTGGTACCGGCATTGCCCGTGAAACCGGCAGTGTGAGCGCGCGTTGCAGCGGCTGTTATTGGAAGAGTAGATCGGGCCCTGGGTTCCGGTTTACCATGACGGATCATGACACGCCGGCTCCCTTTTGAAGAGCTCTTCAGTCAGGTCGGGCGTTTCGTGCCTAGCGGCGCGGCGCCCTTGGGCGCGGAGGTAAAGAAAAACCTGCGCGCGCTGGTAGGTGCGGCCCTGACGCGCATGGATCTCGTCTCGCGCGAGGAGTTCGATGTCCAATCCGCGTTGCTGGTGCGAACCCGCGCCCGGCTCGCTGACTTGGAAAAGCAAGTCACGGCCCTGGAGGCGCAGTTAAACCACCGTCAACCGCCTGCGGCTCCGTGAATCAACTCAAGGAGAGAGGCGCTCAGGCCGAGTTTAGATAGACCGCTCGGCTCGGGGCGCGCAAGCTAAGGACAGCATGTCGATCGCCAAAGTATTCAGTCGCGCTCAAATCGGCGTCAATGCGCCGCTCGTAACCATCGAGGTGCATCTGTCGAGCGGCCTGCCGAGCATTTCCATCGTCGGCCTTCCCGAAACCGAGGTCAAAGAAAGCCGGGACCGCGTCCGCAGCGCGATTATCAATTCCCGCTTCGAGTTCCCGATCCGGCGGATCACAATCAATCTCGCGCCGGCCGATCTTCCGAAAGAAGGCGGCCGTTTCGATCTGCCGATCGCGCTCGGCGTGCTCGCCGCCTCGCAACAGATCCCCGCGACCCCATTAGAAAGCATCGAGTTTGTCGGCGAGCTCGCGTTAACCGGCGAGCTACGGGCGATCCGCGGCGTACTGCCCTGCGCCCTGCAGGCGCAACGAGCCGGGCATGATCTCGTGGTTCCTCACGGTAACGCGAACGAAGCGGCCTTGGTCAACGGCTTGTCGGTGTTTCCGGCGCGCCACCTCCTGGAGGTCTGCGCCCATATCAATCGCACCCAGCCCCTCCTGCCCTACAGCCTGCAAGGGAGCCCGAGTGAAGATTACGACGGCGTCGATTTTTCCGATGTGCGTTCTCAACATCACGCTAAACGCGCCTTGGAGATCGCCGCCGCCGGCGGTCATAACCTATTGATGGTCGGGCCGCCGGGAACCGGCAAGAGTATGCTCGCCCGGCGCCTGCCGAGCATTTTGCCGCCGATGACCGAAGCGGAGGCGCTCGAATCGGCGGCGGTGGCCTCGGTCAGCCATCACGGCTTTCAAGTGAGCGCGTGGCGGCAGCGGCCGTTTCGCGCGCCTCACCACACGGCCTCGGGCGTGGCGCTGGTGGGCGGCGGTAGCCACCCGCGGCCGGGCGAGATCTCCTTGGCCCATCACGGTGTGCTATTCCTCGACGAGCTGCCTGAATTCGACCGCCGCGTGCTGGAAGTCCTGCGCGAGCCGATCGAGGCGGGCATGATTACCGTATCGCGGGCCGCGCAACAAGCCGATTTCCCCGCCCGCTTTCAATTGATCGCGGCGATGAACCCCTGCCCGTGCGGTTATTTAGGTGACCGGGGCGGGCGCTGTCACTGTACATCAGAGCAGGTTAAACGCTACCGCACCAGGATTTCCGGTCCGCTCTTGGACCGCATCGACATGACGATCGAGGTCCCGAACGTGCCGCACGAGGTGCTCCTCGACCACAGCAGTCACGCCGAGAGCAGCGCCAGCGTCCGCGAGCGGGTGTGCGCCGCGCGCGCCCGCCAAGTCGAGCGCTGCGGCAAGCCCAATAGCCAGTTGACCAACAAAGGGATCGATCGTTATTGCCGGCTCACCGAGATCGACACCCGCCTACTCGGGTCCGCGATCGACCGCTTGGGGTTTTCCGCCCGCTCTGCGCATCGCATCCTCAAGGTCGCTCGCACGATCGCGGATCTCGAACCCCGAGATGATATACAAGCAACGCATTTGACCGAGGCGATCTCCTATCGACGTCTAGAACGGCCCGCGCGTTGACCCGCGCCCCGCGGGTCGCACCGGACTATCACTGAGCGCGACGTTGCATCTGCTCCTCATACATTCTGTCTAACTCGTTTTGAGTGTTATCCACTTCATTGCCGGGGTTCGTGCCCTCTCGCTCTTGGTCCTCGCGGTGCTCACTGGATTTCCATCCCACCGCTCGGCGGGTGACTGGTGCTGTTTGGTTTGTCGCGTCCGAGGAGTCTTTCTGGTCGATCTTTCTTGCGATCTTCTGACCGAGGTTTTGCATATCCGTCCCGAAACCCTTCACTGTATTACAGGCCGAGAGGTTCACGGTGCAAAGCGTCACCGCGAACCATAGCGCCCCCCTTCTTGCGTTCAACATACTCTGCGGACTCCATTCGATTTCATGCGATGTGCGGTCGTAGAAAAAGCATTATATATGCCAGCGGCTGCGCTCGCGGCCGGCCGCATTGAGATTGAAAAACACGACGCGGCTCGCCTTACTGGTACCGGGCGCTCACAAAAATTCGACAGCGGCGATATGTCGTTTAGATCTCAGTCAGAGGCGCAGCAGCCAGTATGTCCGTTCTGGATACGAGGTGTCATGCACGGATAATTCTTGGAACCCAAGTTTGGTAAAAAGAGCCCTCATTGCTCCGGCTATAATGTCGGTACGTCCAATGCGATAGGCGAACCCTTGTGCACGCAATCCACTAATTAACGAAGCGGAGAGCATATAGGCAATGCGCCGTCGTCGAAATCCAGGGTCAACACAGAGAGTATCTCCATAAAACACCCGCTTCCCTCCTTCGAACAAGTAATCAAGCGATTTGGTACCCGAGATTTTGTAGAGCGTGAGGTCTCGAGAATCGCCGCTCTTTTGAAATACCTCATAGCCTAAGATGTAACCGACAAGCTTGCCGGAGAGTTTAGTCTTAGCGACAAAAGCCAAAGCATTACATCGCATCAGATCGACCCCCAAACCGAAGTGGAGGCGTGGCTTTTCAGTTTCATCGCTCCAAGGTGGTTCTCGGAATGCGTGATAAGCGAGAGCTGCCATCTGCTCGACCAAAACCCCGGACTTATCTGCTCTCAACTCCTCTACCGAGATCGGAACAATCTCGACTTCTCTCGAATCCACCCACTTGTTGGTGTGCTTAATCACGGCTCAATCGGGCGTTCAAACTTGTAGCAGTTGCCAAGGCTTGTCAAGGCACCGTTGCGTGAGAGGCAATCGGGCCGCCCGCGACAAGCTGTCGCATTATCTCGATACCTTAGAAGCCGCAGCTTAATGCGCCCCCCGGTCGCAGCCTAAAAGTCCGCGAAACGCTCAATCGGGAGGGAGTCTCCCCTAAGCTCTCAACCGCAGCTACAGAGGGTTGTATGATAGATCTGTAGTTAAGTAATAGACTAAGTGGGAAGTGGATATAATTCGTTGTGCAAGGTCCATTATGCATAGCTTGATTTTTTGATTCTAGCTGGCGCTAGTAGCGCCAGCGATAGCTTGGGACGACGATGGAATACTACGAGGACGATGGGTTCATCATCACTGGTAAAGCAGCGTTTCCTGGCTAGGATCGGCTTTGCGAGCGCCAGCGAATTATACTTGGAGCACCCACCGATGAAGTTTGACATGCCGCAGATCATAGCATTCATCGTATTGTGGATGGTGGTGGGGTTTATAATTTTTACGTTCTTCTAGTCGATAGGTGATGGCCTCTGACGAGGAGACAGCAAGCTAGGGCACATTAGCAGATAATTTTGTAGTAGCCTCGCGCTATCCGGTGCGCGATGAGAAGCGTCGGTGCGTTCCACAACGCCGAGGATGGGAACCTCAGGAACAATCCGCCGAACAATACGTCATATAAATTGATGCCCATGTTCTGCGGCAGGAGGATGGGAATGATTACCCCGTCCTTCTTCATAGCTTCCAGTAGGGGGAAAAATATGTTTACAGAAATTCTGAGCCTCGCCCCGGTTGTTTGCGTTGTGCTCGCGCTGGGGGCGCTGTTCTATTTTACTCGTACATGAGCGCAGAGAGAGTCGTCCTAGCCTCTCAGATGGGACGACTCTCTTTCGGCACGCACGGTCCGTCCGTCGCCGAGCGACCGGGCACTCTGTAGGGACCGTAACCCGCGAACTCCATCAGGGCCGGCCAATATTTGACGGGTAGTGTCGTCTTCTTCCCCGTCTCCCAATATGCAGAGTTCCTTCCGAAACTGACAGAAAGGTAGCAGCGTGGCTGTGCGTCAGTGATCGCTCATTTCTCGCCTGTTTTATATCCTCACCCAGAGTGAGAGGATCGTAAGTCATTGTTGTTACTGCGGTTCGTGTGGCGTGGCAGAAAGGCAACGCGGGTATGCCCGTACGGTTTTTTTAGGTGACCGGGCGCTGTAACTGTACATCAGAACAGGTTAAACACCCGCTCTTGGACCGCATCGGGGAATCGAATCGTCAAGGTCGCTCGCACGATTGCGGATCTCGAATCCCGAGATGATATACAAGCAACGCATTTGACCGAGGCGATCTCCTATCGACGGCTAGAGCGGCCCGCGCGTTGACCCGCGCCCCGCGGGGCGGACCGACACTCAAGTTCTCCGAACCGTCGCCGATTAACCCTGCGACGGACGGGGGGCATGGATGCCACGGCGAGGGAGGGATCCGCTGCACATCTCTTTCTCAAGCCGCATTCCCACTCAAACGCCTCACGCGCACCAGCATCTCGAATGGCGCGCGCGGGCTCTCCATTGGCTTGCAGACGAGGAGGATCGCGATGATCGGTTTTGTAAGGCGCGTTTGGCTCGCGCTCGTCCTGAAAGAGGTCCCGCTCGAGGAGTACCACGCATTGCGATGGACCTTAGATGCAATACGCGCCGGGCAGGCGAAGACGGTGCGGGCCCGCATGCGTATCAAACCGACGGCCACCGATCGTGGCAGACACACGGGCGCGCTGATCGCGGCCCTCCTCACCGGCGTCTAGGTCGCTGTATGCGCATCTAGATCCCACTCGAGTCTTACAAGGTACCCATGCAGCCCACCTGATATAGCCAAAAATCCGTGCCCGCGCTATGCAAATGGTCCCACGTTGCGATGTTCCTCGTCACGTTCGCGGCGGGCGGAGGCTACACCGCCGACTTCGCGGAAGCCTCTCTCGCCCCCGATGGGTTGCCCGTCCCCTTGAGCGATCCCAAGTCGCTGCCGGCGAGCGGGGGGGTCGGCACGGACGCGCCCCAGCCCATCCCCCAGCCGCAGGTAGACGTGGAAAGGCTGTTGCAGGGGCTCGATAATAACCTCGGCTTCGTCGACCTCAAGGACGGGCATACCCTCCCCATCGCCCAGACCCATGTGCGGGTCAAGGGGCAGGCGGGTTCGAGCTTTAAACTGAGTGTGAACGGCGCCGAGGTCTCCGAAGCGCGCGTCGGCAAGAAGGCCGTGCTGGCCGAGCAGCGGCTCCTGGTTTGGGAATACATCGGGATCCCGCTCAAAGCGGGCCGAAACACGCTGACGGTCCGACAGATCGACCCCTTCGGCAACGAGAAGGGCATGCGCAGCATCAGCGTCACCGCCCCCGACCGGCTTGGTCGCATCGAGACGCATCTGCCCAAGACCCCGATCGCCGACGGCCATACAGCACTACCGGTAACAGTTCGGCTCACGGACGCCAAGGCCGTCCCGGTCACCGTGCGCACGCCGCTCACGGAGGCCACCGCGGTGCGCTGGCAGGTCGAGGACCTCGACCCGCGCGAGCCGGGCGTACAGGTCTTCATCGACGGGGCCAAGGCTGAATACCGCCTCCTGCCCCCGGACCTCTTCGAGAGTAACAAGCGCGTGGCGGCGCTCGGGGGCGACTACCAGTTCTCGACGCGCGGGCGCGTCTACGCGCGCCATGAGCTCATCTCCTCGCTCTCGAGCCCCTTCGCGCTCAACCAGCTTCAGGAGAACCACAACACCGTGATCGGGATCGATACCGATTATCTGAAAGATGCGAACCTGTTCAGCGAATACCGGGCACGCGACGCCTTCGATGGGCGCAGCAGCGGGGCGGCCATCGGGACGCGCAACGCCTGGCACCTCTTCGAGGGGCTGACCCTGCACACCCGCGCCGAGCAGGTGAAGGCCCTGGAGTCGGCGGGCGCGGGCTTCGACAGCGACTCCCAGGCCTACACCGCGGCCCTCGAGTACACCGGCCACCCGCTCTGGAAGGCGAGCGGCCGAGTCGAGTCCTACCACGCCTCGAACGCCGAGAGCTGGCTCAGCACCCTGGGCTTGGCCCACAAGCTTAGCCGCGACTGGACCTTTGTCGGCCGCAGCATCCTGGCGCTGACAGATAGCGAGGGC